>JAGLRT010000118.1 GCA_023136155.1 Methanosarcinales archaeon | reverse complement strand
TTTCAAAACTGCGGAAAGTAGGATCTAAGGGGTAGAAATTGGTTAATTTAACGAATGAGATTCGTAGATTAAAGTTTCTGTTAGAAAGGCTTCTCCACAAGCTACTTATTTATCAACAATTCAAAGGGGAATGTAAGTACTTATATGAACGATAACAGTGTAAGGGGTAAACTACTCTACCCAACCCATTATCCAGCAAGTCCATTAAGCCATAAAACATAAATGTGCAAAAATTGTGGCAATACCGTCTACTAATGCTCTTGAGATAAAACATGTATTAATGTTTGAAACAAAGGCAACATCATACGTCATTTCAATGGAAATAAAAGCTCCTATATACAGCATAAATAGGAACCCAAGTGCCCACCATTGCTTCTTATTTATATCGTTAACCTCTTTATGTTATAAAATCTAACGGTGTTGGTGTTCTTTAAGCACCCATGTAAAGATTGCTAACAGTAAAATAAATATTGCCTTTAAAAAGCTACTTATTACTATTAATATTCCTTCTTCTACTGTATAAAATGAATAAAAATAGTCTGTGTTTCCAATAATATATGAGAATAGAAATAATCCAGTACTTGCACACAGAAGTGAAATTCCCAATAACGCTTGCCATTGTTTTGTCCAAATGAGGATAACTAAAATCAATATGCATATTAGATTAGGTAATATAGTCAATAAAGCCGTGGTAGACATATTTTAAAAAATGGATACAACAAGTTTAAATCTTTCTTTTTTAATATGGTTTCAATTGTACTGTCAATCCAATAATAACATCAGACTGAACCTAACCATCCTTTAAATCCTATCCCATCACCTGTATCCGTAACAGGTGAAACCATGTCAGACCAGTAAATATTAGACACCGCCGCAAATGCCGAACTCGACCACCTCATCGCCACCACAATGCAACTACAGGGCGCCAGTTCAGCCTATGACCTGAAACCCAGGGACCAGACAGGGAGTACCACCCTGTTCGGGGATTAGAGTTCCATGCAGGCATATGACAGGTGGCATCCCAAGTTCCAGACTGTGGAATCCACGGGCCTGGGCAAGACACTGATCCAGATGCTGGTGCGGGAAGGGCTGCCTGTGAAGGATCTGCTGAGCACTGGCGGGGATTTGGGTAAGGTGACACGGGCAAGGCCAGCCGGCGGTGTGTACTTTGTAGCTAATACCCATGCATCACTTGACGAATCCCTGGAAGAGTTCGTTACAGATATCAATGCATGGGGCGTGCCGGGAACTGGTGATGAATTGTTTGAATCAGTCCCGATGCTGGATGTTGAGAAACAGCGCAAGTTGATCTTCGATAAGTACGAAAGCCAATGCGTCTATTCGGTAGATGTTACCTTGAACGAACTGGCAGGTTTGCTGAACTCTGAAAAGACGCCGACCAAAAGTATGCTGACCAACTATGTGAACAAGGTGAAGGAGCTTAAAAAAGGCACCGGGAAGTATGAGGAACTCCTGGAAGGTGACATGCAGCTTTTAAGGACGAAATGTCGGCTATTGCAGTAACAGGTAATACAGCTGCTGGATAAGGCATCTGTCAGCGAGATTGTATCGGTGCCGGTATGAACAGTTCGTAAGGTTTATTGCTTAGAAGCTGAAAGGTAGGATTGATATGATATTGCAGCAGGAATTTCCTAAACTGAAGGAATGGCGTAAGCGAAATCTAATTAATTCTTAGTTAATTCGTCCAGTTCCTTTTCATACATTTCAATATCGTTGTTGATAATAGTCTTAAGTTCATCATTTTCAAAGTTACTAAATGATAAATCTCCTTCATATTCAGTTTTAGATTTAATTACTTTATTAATAAATTCATTTATTATATCTTTTGACTTTTCGTATGCAAGATATTGAAAAGGAACAATTGATTCAACTTTCTTCCATTCAATTTGTTTAACATCATTTGATGAATGAGGAGTAAAAGGATTTGACAATACATCCTTTATTGGGTAATACAATTTTTCAAGTCTTCTTTCAATAAATGCTATTTGCCTTGATTTTCTTTGGTCCCCTAATATATTTGCAGTTAAAGAAACATAAATTGCAGTAATAAATAGAAGAATTATTGAACAAGATAAATTTAATAAACTCATATTAGATGCATTAATCGATATTGATTGTTTAATAATATAAGCGAGTAAAAACACAATATTCAAAAGAAGTAATAAAGCAATAACTATTTTCATAGACAAAGGCACATTTTTAATTGCAGATGAAATTTTTTCATTCATATAACAAAGAAAGATTTAATACCTTAATTAGTTTCTGATATGAATCGGTGATGGCAGATGCATATCGCCGAGCCTAAAACCTATACAGAATCCAGGGAAAGGACAGACCACATAGCGCAATGACTATTTTTTTAGGCATGGCCTTGCTAAGAAATACTAATGAAGGTCAAATAAGTAGATATGCAGTTATTAGGCAATTCCCTCAAACCAGCTAACAATCCCCCCAATTCACCCCTAGCCTTAACCTTCATTTATAAACCATAATACCCCATTCTACCTTAATGCCCTGGAAAAGTATAGCAGACCTCCCAGAAACCATCAGGAAAACCTTACCCACCAAAGCGCAAACTATTTTCCTGAACCCATTCAACTGCGCATGGACCGGCCCCTGTAAAGACAAATGCGAATACAAGATCGAAGCCTGCGCATTCAAACAAGCATGGGGCGCAGTAAAAAATTCAAACCCAATAATAGGATGAATGTATTGGGTGTTTGACTAAAAAGGAACAGCCGCCGGTGGGAATTGAACCCACGACCTATTGATTACGAATCAATCGCTCTGCCAAGCTAAGCCACGGCGGCAGTATGCACAGTACAGTACCTGAGGCCATAGTACACCAGTATCAAATATCAAATTATCGTCTACTTATCATTCCTGCGCCGTAACTCCACGTCCCCGATAGACGCCACAAATCGTGCTTCCAGTCCCAGCCGGGAAAAGTCCTCAGGCGTGAACATCTCTTTCAACTCCCCGGTATCCACCCGTTCTCCTTTATTGAGATGGTTATTAACAGCACCCAGGTAAAACTTGTCACCACTGTGCGCCATTTTATTCAATATCATGAGCACCTTCGACTTCCCGGCTACCTGCGCACCGGTTTGAAAAACGTGGTGTTTTGATGTGTTAGACACTGGATTTTTTTGACTCAATTGTTCTAATTGCTGGATGTGCTTTGACTGCTTAATCGTAATACCCGACCCAGTTCCGGAATTTGTGGATGCAGGTGAGTGTGTGGGTGTAGGTGTAGATATAGATGTAGGCATACTGCCCGGTTTATGGTCCTTCATCCAATCAGCTATCAGCCGCCCAGTATCCCCGCCGCTGCACACCTTCATCTCGCTTTCCATCCATTCAGGCAGGTACTCCTGCACACCAATCCCGGCCCTGTTCGCAAACCTGGAATCACACAGCACCAACACCCCCTCTTCATTAGCAGCCCGGTGCACCCTGCCCAAAGCCTGCATTGCCTTGTTCATTGCAGGCAGGGTATATGCGATGAATAGCCCGTTCTTAGAACCATACTTGTTCTTGTAATAATCATTCACACTCTTTTGCACTTCGGTATACGCCATCAACGGCAGTCCAACCATGATAGAACCCTTCAGCGACTCGCCCCGGTAATCGATACCCTCGCTCATCTTGCCACCCGCCACCGCCAAAAGGACGCCGGGTTTTGTGGCCTTTTTCAGTCCTGCCTGGAAAAACTGGGACAGGATAGCGGGTACGTGCCTGGATTCCCTGGGCTCCTGATAGATGCGCTTGCCTGCCGAAGTGGCCGACTCTGTGCAATAGTCCAGATACCCGTCCAGCATACCGTATGATGTAAAATACACGACTACGTTCCCAGGCACACCCCTGATAAAAGCATCAAGATGTTGGTGTAATTCGGCCACGTTATCAGGCTCATTCCTCTGGGAACTCTGTGTGGTGGCCTTGCTTGCAGCCAGTATCAACCTGTTCTCAGGCGGGAACTGGTTGGGCAGGGTCAGGATGGTTGCCTTGCCATTGTTGCCAAAGTAATATAATTCGTAGGCCTGGGGAGGTGACAGGGTCCCTGATATCATGATAGAAGCATGATGCTCATCCATCACACTTATGATATGCAAACTTGGGTCAATGTTGCGTATCTCCAATGTGGTGGAATGGTAGATATTCTCACCAACCTTGCGCTCGTCAGTATATTTCAGGGGTATATATGCCTCGTCGCTTTTAGCAAAGTTCAGCATGAACAGGAATTCTCCCACTTTTTGAAGATGTATCTCAGGAGATTCGGATTCATTCGCTTTCTGCCTGCTAATTACATCGGCCAGATTCATCAGCTCCCCCGCCATCCTGTCATCTTCCCGCACCAAACTCTCACCGAACACGAAATCAGCGAACATATGCGGGTCAAACCATTCTTCCGAAGACTGGCCTTTTTCAGCCATCTTCTCCATGAACTTAAGTATTCGCGGCAATATCTGGTCAGCCACTGCCAGGCTCTTGGTCAAACCGCTTTTCTTTGCCAGGCGTCGTGATGTTTCCACTTCATTAATGGCTTTCTTGATAGAGAACTGGGTGAGTTTATCACTTATCACAGCCCGTACCGCATCGCCCAGGTTGTGTGCTTCATCAATAAGCAGGATAGTATTGTCCGGTTCCAGCCCCAACCAATTGTACATGGCTTCCCGGTACATATCATCAAACACGTGATTGTAGTTCAGGGTGACCACATCCGCATCCTCTGCCGATACCCCCATCACCTCATAGGGACACAGATCGCTGCAATGTCCTGCCAGTTCGTCAGGATAGATTATTGTATCTTTTAAGTCGCGGACTGTTTGCAATGCCTTTTTTGAACTGCGGAATTTGATTTCCCCATCAAATAAATACACTTCTTTGGCCTGCAAATAGTGTGGACAGCATGAACGCTCGCCACCTCTCTCGTCCATTATTGAATCAAGCAGTGCATCATCTTTTGACGGGTCATAGACCGCTTCGTTTCCTTTACCTGATGCCAGCATGTACTCCCGCATCCTGGATTCCAGAAGTTGCCGTGTCATTATCTTCAGGATGTCGCAGCCCCTGTAAACATTGTCAAGTTCATCCCGCAGCAGGCAGGTCTTGTCCTTGCCCACCAGATATGCAACCTTCGGTCGCTTGTTCGTGTTCTTGCGTATCTTCTGTATCTCGTCCAGATAAATGGATACCTGACTTATGGTACGCACTGCCACCACGATGCGATTATCTTCCCGCGATGCCAGGAGTGCCGACAGGATGCTGGTCTTACCGCTGCCCGTGGGTGCATCCACCATCAGTACACTGTGACCACCCATGTGTACCGTTTCGGCAGCCTTCTCCAGCATTTCGCGCTGGTTGGGCCTATATTCAGGATACGGGAACCAGCTGTCAATATCTTCATCCAAGTATCAGCACATCCCAACAAAATTATCAAGCATCTTCAGACCCCAGTCTCCGCTCTTCTCTGGATGGAACTGAGTGCCCATCACGTTACCCGCTTTATTGACAACTGCAGCGGCGAACTCAATACCGTATTCGCATGATGCCAGTACATATTCCGGGATACAGTCAGCATAAAAGGAATGAACGAAATATACATCGGTCTCCTGGGGTATGTCCTTGAAAAACGTATGCTCGCTTTTGATATTCAGCGAGTTCCAGCCCATGTGAGGGACCTTTCCGACTGATGATGGGAACCGGACAACTTTTCCTGGCACCAGGTTAAGGCCATCGGTCATGCCGCCCTCTTCGGATCGACTCAGGAGCATCTGCATCCCGAGGCATATCCCGAGCATGGGTTTTCCGGTTACAGCCACATTCAGCACTTCGGCCTTGAGTGGGGCCAGATTCTGCATGGCATCCTGGAAGGCGCCTACGCCGGGCAGTACAACGGCGTCGGCCCTGTGCATAGCTTTCGGGTCTGAGGATATGGTGACGTCGGCCCCTGCATGTTCCAGGCCGCGCGTGACACTTCGCAGGTTGCCCAGGCCGTAGTCAATGATCACTATGTCTGTCATGGGTACCTGATGGATTTAAGAATAAATAAATGTGAGGATGGTTGGATTTATTCTGTTATTGGGAAATGATAGATAGTATAATTCAAATTTTTCGAACATTGGTAAATTGTGGCACAGGAAGCGGGAGATAGATGTGGTTGCCATGAATGAATTAAACAGTGAGATTCTTTTCCAGGAGAGTAAATAGCAGGACTTGAAACAAAGTGAAGCAACATGAATAACTAAGCAATGTTTTCTAATTTTTGTTTTTTCGTCACATTTTGGACAGCGTTAAAAGCTATTGACTGCGTTGACCATATTATAAGATCGGGAATTTAACTTCTTAACCCCTTAACCTCTTTCGCTCCACAAAAAGCATCTCAATTTCCCCATCCAGCGCCCCGGCCTTCTTCGCATCCCCCTTCCCACCAGTCTCCATTATCTTTCGCAGTTCACGTCTGTACGGACCCAGTCGCCGCCCGATGCGCAAATAATCCTCCTGAGAAATACTCTTTTTTCCCTCAAGTTCTTCCTTTGATATCAATTCTATCTGGGCCTTTAACATCTCAAGTTTCTGACCGAACTCACCAGCTGGTTTTTTGGGGACAGCTTTCATTTTCTTCTTGATCACAACGCCCTTTTTCTTTTTAGACTTCTTCCCTTCCAGCACATCCGATAGCTCTTCCACCAGTGCCGCAGCAGCAGCACCCTGGGATGTAAGAGCAACCCGCTTCACCCTATTGTCGCTGCCGTCCTGCTCGAACTTTACCAACCCCAGTTCTTCCAGCTTAGTAAGTATTTTGGTAGTATGCGCAAAAGTAGACTCTATCTCCCTGGATATCACAGAAGCATACGTCTCACCATCTCTGTTTATAGTAACCAAAACCCGGGCGGGTTTTTGTTGCAGTATCAAGTTGACGGCATCGCTGCCCATAATATCCCTCCCCCCTACTTACCCAATTCCCTGGACCGTTCAGAAGCTGCTATTACCGCACTCATCATAGCAGCCCTTACCTTTCTTTTCTCCAACGCCTCAATGCCCCGGATGGTAGTCCCGGCCGGTGAGGTCACCATATCCTTCAATTCGCCTGGATGCTGGCCAGACTCCAGCACCATCGTAGCCGCACCAAGCACAGTCTGGGCCGCCAGAGTCTGTGCCGTAATCCGGTCCAGTCCCTGGTGCACGCCGCCGTCTGCCAGCGCCTCAATAATCATGAAAATAAACGCAGGTCCGCTACCAGAGAGTCCAGTAACCGCATCCATCAGGTGCTCGTCTACCACTACGGTCCGGCCCACTGCATTGAATATTTTACAGGCAGTTTTCACATCAGCCTCGGTGGCAGCATCTCCCGGACAGATGGCAGAAGCTGACTCACCCACAGTGGCACATATATTAGGCATGACCCGTATCACCCGCGTCCCGCCAGGCAGTTCATCGGCCAGACTGTCAATGTTCACGCCTGCTGCAATACTCACAAACAAGTGCTTCTTTATTATCGATTCCTTGATACCTTTTAGAACGTAGCGAATTATTTGGGGTTTAATAGCCAAGATGATGACATCAGCTTCCTTAATTGTCACCCCATTGTCAGTGGAAATCATTATACCCAGTTCCTCAGCCAGAATATTCAGTTTCTGTTCATCAATGTCACTGGCATATACTCTTGCAGGCTGTATCAGGCCCGCACTGATAATGCCACGTATCAGTGCCTCGCCCATCTTTCCTGTTCCGATAAATCCTATGGTCAGGTTTTTCATCTGAATCATCTCCACTTTACTTCGCTTTTCGCTGCACCATGTACTCAATGGCATCCTCAAGATCACTGGCCTTCAAGGTCTCATCAGTGGGTATGCCATCTATATCCCAGCCCCTGCGCTGGTAATATATGTCCAGTATCTCCCTGAACTCATCCCTGTTCAACACCTTTCCGGCATGGGGGCCGGTTTTGATGGGGTCATTGAACACCCTGTCAGGCGGCCTGTCATCAGACCTGACAAGTCCCAGTCTAATATTAATAGCTCGGGTCAGGTTGTACACGTCATTACTCAACTTTAGCAGTTCTTCCAATGTAAATTCAATACCAACAGTCGCGCTGTAAAACTCTGCATAGGTATTCTCATCAAATCCAAGTTCGATCCATGGCAGCCTGCATACGCCCAACATATCAAACAGGGGCCGTACTGTCTGGTGATATATGACCAGGTCTGCCTTATCATTGAGGTCCCAGTTGGCTCCCATCTCCAGTTCCTTGGCAATAGGCCAGGCCCGTGCATGGTGAGCCCCTATATCTGAAGTAGCATATCCCAGCGCCATGGTCATGGCCACTCTGGCATCGTATGCCGACTGGTCCAATCCCTTCACATGGTTTATTATGGGTGCCAGTTGTGGCCAGCGTTTAATAACACCATAAGCTCCTTCTGCCAAAGTATCTCCTACGCCTTCCCTGAAGGCAATCTTGCGTATCATTTCCATGATACTCTCGTCATCGCCCCATGTCAGGGCCATACCATCAAGTTCTTCCAGCGTGACCAGGTCTTTCTCATACGCTTCTATCATTACACTGATGAGACTGCCTGCTGTTATAGTATCAATACCGTACTCATCACAAAGGTAATTGGCCCGAAGTATGGCACTAAAATCGCTTATGCCCACATTAGAACCGAACATGGCAGCGGTCTCGTATTCGGGCCCTTCAATAACCGTGCCCGCGTATTTGCCGTCCTTGACCAGGTTAACATTACCGCATGCCATCGGACATCCAAAACAGGCGGTATCGCCTATTTTGTATTCCAGTTCCATGACATCGCCGTTTATTTTTTCGGCTTCCTCGAAATGGGTATCCTTGAAATTATGAGTAGGTATGATACCTGCCGTATTGGCATAATCAATAACGCTCATCAAGCCCTGGCGCTGCCAGAATTCGAACAGGTTATGCCTAGATAACTTCTTATATGCCTTGTTGCTGGCAAGGGTCAATCTGGGAAGGTCTGCTACAGGCAGGTCCTTAGTTCCCCGAATAGCAATAGCCTTGAGATTCTTTGACCCCAATACTGCACCCATACCAGTGCGCCCGGCATTGCGACCCCAGTCAGCTGTAATACATGCCATCCGGGCCAGTTTTTCACCCGCAGGACCAATGGACGCCACCTTCACGGTTTCATCCCCGATATCCTCACGGAGCAGGTGCTCGGTCTCTATGCTGCCCATACCTGCATATTTTTCAGCACTCTTCAACTGGATATCATCATCATCTATCCACAAGTAGGAAAGTTCAGGCGCCTTGCCCTTGATAACCACTGCATCAAACCCTGCCTGTCGCAGTTCCACACCGAACATGCCGCCGATATTGCTGTCACCGTATATGCCCGTGGTAGGGCTGATAGAACAGAAAGATGTCTTACCCGAAGATGGGAGATATAATCCTGAAAGTGGGCCGGGAGCTATTACTATAATGTTTTCAGGGCTCAGGGGATCAGTATCTTCTTTCATGTTTTCCCATACAAGACGGGCACCCCAGCCTCTGCCACCGATGTATTTCAGGGCGAACTCCTCATCTACCTCTTCCACATGGGTCTTGCACTCTGTCAGGTCAACATGCAGGACCTTCATGAAATATCCGCCTTTAATGATCATTTGTAATCACCCCTCGTACCACCGGTCTCGATCTCTGCGTATCTCAGTTTTTTCTTCACGCCATGTTCGTAATATTCGACTTCCTGCATGTTGGCATACTGCAATGCGGATGCCAGACGGTGTGCCTGGCCCAGTGTATGCTCGGGTACATACAAAATAGCCTTTTTAGGACATGCCGCCGCACATTTTGGTTTGCCGCTACACATGTCGCATTTGAACGGTGTCTCTATGTCCTCATGCACGAATATAGCACCAATAGGACATGCACCCACGCAGGCATGGCATGATACACACCTATCTTCCAGAATTGTCACCACGCCGTCAGTGACCACAATAGCATCAGTAGGACATGCATCCCTGCATTTAGGCTTCTTGCACTGTTCGCACACGATGGGCATCTTGATTACAGGATGGGGATAAAGTGAGATGACCCGTATGTTGGCTTTCTTGGGATTGTTGACACCGGCATGGGATATGGAACAGACCAGTTCGCATACCCTGCAGCCAGAACATCTTTCAGGTATTACAGTCAGTTTCTTGCGCAATTTATTTCACCTATATAAAATATTGGCTATATTCCATTATAACTAATCTAAATATTAATATTCTGAATTAATACTACCAGAAGAGTATCCATGTCAATAAAAAGATTACTGTGAAACTATCCGGTTCTGTCTATTATGTCAATAATGTCAATAATGTCAATTAACAGATTGACTGTCACAAAAAGAAGGACTACAAATACCATACATCTCTGGACCACCATATAATCCCTCATGTTAATTGAATCAACTATCAACCTGCCAATACCTGGCCAGCTAAAATTGTATCGACCACAACCGAACCATTTAACAGATTTCCGAAATTCAGTCAGACCATTTTCACAAACGGTATCATGGCGTTTTTCAGGGCGTGTTTATCAAGTCAGGAAATTATCTAATACACGATGGTTCAAGTTTCTGTACCAATAATCATAAAAAAATTCACCCCTGTAAGGCCATTTGAATGGCATGTAAATTTACGCACACGTGTACTAGTGTCAAGTCAACCATGAAACGTATAGCAACCATCTGCCCTATCTTATATGACGTAGGCGGATTAAAAAAAATCAGTGCGACACTTTACGCTTGACTTGACATTAGTCTGGTTGATGGAATACTTGTAATTAATCTATGGAGTTTATGATTCAAGTTTCATTATGGCTTCAGCCAGATCTCCACCCGTTTCCTTAAGGGCTGCCATTGCCTCATCTTTGGTCTTTCCGGTCTGCTCGGAAACCAGCGCCACATCTTCATCAGGTATGGGAGTTTCCCTTGGTACTTCGTGGGGTGTACCTATAATCTGGTAGGTAGTCATACCTGGGGCAGCCACCTTTGTCACATTGGCATCATCAAAAATAATATCAGTATCAGCGGTCCTGATTATGACTTGTTCTACATCAGCGATTTCATCGGATTTTATCCCCATCTGCTTCATCATCTGGTTCATGGCCCGGGGATTCATACCGCCCATTCCTGCTGGTCTTTTTGCCATTTTGTTTTCACCTGATGTCTAGATGTACACTACAATATTAAAACATTATTCTAAATGGGTCATGTTTTCTTGATATCAGTGGTGGGGTGTGAAAAGAAGATTTGACGTCGGTTTTTAGGTGGACCGACATATACAACAACAGTAATATAGTCTCAATTACATGTAGGCATGCTTATCCCCTCAGGCATGTTCAACAAATGCTTTTTTCGGATAAGTATTCTGGTTGTGCGGGGCTTGCACATCATAGGATAAGGAATCCGAAGTCTTACATGCACCCCAGGGATAAATAAATTCACTCAATATGTCGCATAGAACAAGTATAGTAAAATATTATGAAAATCTCGCCGATAATTATGACACCAGATTTGATAATCAAAGGCTTGAGTATATGCGGTCAGTAGAGAACAAGTTTCTCCTTAATAGTTTAAAACCCGGTTTAATTCTTGATAGAGGTTGTGGGACTGGAGAACAAACATTATTTCTTGCAAAAAAAGATTATCAAGTAATTGGTGTGGATATCT
>JAGLRT010000117.1 GCA_023136155.1 Methanosarcinales archaeon | reverse complement strand
AATTACATGGACTCAAATGATGCACTCGTAGTTTTTGAGGGTGCTAAAATAAGAAGACTCTGGCACGATAAACAATGGTATTTCTCAGCTATTGATCTATTGGGAGCTTTGACAGATAGTCGCATACCCAGAAGATACTGTTCATATTAAAAAATCAATCTTGATGAAGAAGGATTCCAGTTGTCCGGAAAAAACTGACGGTTGAAAATGGCTCGAAGAACAGAGGTCTTGTCATGAATGAATTAGATAGCAATCCTGAAAACCGCATTGCACTGTTCCAGAAACGCAAAATCCGCCGCACGATTCACAATAATGAATGGTGGTTTGTCATCACTGATGTGGTCGCCGCCCTGACCGATTCAGTTGACCCGCAAGGCTATCTCAAGGACATGCGCCGCCGCGATCCAGAGCTTGCCAAAGGGTGGGGGCAAATTGCCACCCCCCTTTCCGTCCAGACTTCCGGCGGCAATCAGAAGCTCAACTGCGCCAACACCGAGGGCCTTTTCCGCATCATTCAGTCCATCCCGTCGCCAAAAGTAGAGCCGCTCAAACGCTGGCTCGCGCGTGTCGGCAAGGAGCGGATCGACGAGATTGAAAATCCCGAACTGGCCATGGCGCGAATGCAGGAACTCTACGAAAAGAAAGGCTACCCCAAAGAGTGGATCGACAAGCGCCTGCGTGGCATCGCAGTCCGGCAGGATCTGACCGACGAATGGAAGAACCGCGGTGCCAGGACCTACATTGAATATGCCATACTGACCAACGAGATCATGCAGGGCACCTTTGACCTGAAGGTTGAGGATTACAAGCAAGTCAAGGGGTTGGAAAGAGAAAACCTACGCGACCACATGACCGACATCGAGTTGATCCTGACCATGTTAGGTGAGGCAACTACCACCAAGCTGCATCGGGACCGGGATTCACAGGGATTTGACCCTTTGAAGAAAGATGCTCAGGACGGCGGCGCAGTGGCCGGAAGAACCCGCAAGGATATTGAAACCCAGGCTGGCAAACCGGTGGTGACTGGTAAGAACTTCAGGGAATTGGCAGAGAAGGGACAAAAAAAGTTAAAGGATGACATGTAGTAGATATCTCGCCCCACTCCTTGCTATACCCTGCGCTCGGGTGATGAAATTATCGTTCCGGATGGGCGGTGTAAGATCGTAATCTTGAGCCGGTCGCCTGTATTGAAGTGCTTACTGTTAGTCCCGGCAATATTGAAATCTCCAGTATCACCCTGATCCCAAATGTTATCATGTGTTTGATTAGTTGGTGTACCCCACAACACGCCACCAACAGCATGGAGGAAACCTGCAGGTGTTCCAGAGATCGGCAAGTCTATAAGATTTTTATCCAGAGTCTCTCCATTGATACTGATTAATATACTAATCTCAGACACATCAAAAGAAGCCCCTCCCCTGTGCACCAGTACTACTTCCTGATTGGACACATCAACGCTCAAAATCTCGATATTAGCAATCACAGGTTCATTCAAACTATAATTCCCCACCACTGCATATGTAGCAGCAGAAAAGATTACCACTAAAAGAGTCATCAGGATTACCCCTATAACTGGGGATATCCCGTTATCATTATTTACACCAAAGCCGCTCATTTCCATTCCTACCTGGAAAGCAGGATGTCAGTGCTCAATTCTGTAAATTAACATCATTCCACCAATTATCACCAGGAAAATGAGGATTGAAGCTATTACTTTCCTCCTATTCTCTCCATCCCACATGTTACCATCAACATAAGCTGTTGAGGTTCCAAAACTTATGGCACGATCAACGTCCAGATGTACTACCTGTTCCAGTAATTCATCTCCGTTAGAAATCCTGACCGTATAATTAATTTTTGGTTTCAATCCAATAAAAAAATAGGAATTCCCACCACTGCTGCTGGCTATTGTCTCCGGCCCCTGTAATACCTCAATACCAGCATCGGTATTGGAACTTACCCAAAGATTGGCATAATCCTTTACAAGTATTGCCTCGCCATCACCATATTTCGGGCGCCCTGCCACATCCAGCACAGAAAGTAAAGTAAGTGCCACATCTTCCTGTCCATGGCCATCCTCTATAACGCCGGGAACAATGTTGGGAGAAACAATAAACAACGGCACGGTTAGTGCCTCATCAAACCAGTAATCCTCAGAAGCATGTCCGCCCCTGGCTCCATCAAATGTCCTGAATGCCATGCCGTGATCGCCAGTAATGACAAGGGCGGTGTTACTTTCACTTGCAGCCGTATACAGCGGTTCAAGCCTGCGATCCACACCTTCAATGACATCCACATACCCATCCACTCCACGGTAATGCCCGGCACTGTCCAACACACCCACATTAATTGTAAAGATATACTTCACATCAGGGTACTGGCTGGCCATCAGTGAAACCATGTCAACGGCTGCATCCAGTCCCCAATCCGAATAAGCAATATAACTCTCAATGCCAGCAGTCTCTTCCAGATAAACAGGAAGTTGTTGTTTCCAGTATTCAAGTTCGTCTATTATACCGGGTGGAACCGCATCACTATTAACCTGCACCTTAAGGATGGGTTCAGTAATAGAATTGTCCTCGCTAAAGAGGATAACATCCTGTTCAGCCCGCATAGCGGCAGCATCGCCTTTATGCATGAGCGCAAAAGTGATGAAACCTTCATCTTCAAGCACGTCAAAAATAGTAGCGCCAGCGTAAGCCACAATTTCAGGTTGGGCTCCTGAATAACCGGTAACTATCACCGAATGAGCAGGTCCGGTCCGGGAGTCCGGTACGTTAATGTAAGGAAGCAGAACCCCTTTTGCAGCGAGACTATCCATAAATGGAACTTCCGGAGGGATGATAAGACTGCCATCCAGCGCCGCAGGAACCATGCCCGGACTCACATACCCTGACCCCATACCATCCACTATCAGGAGGACCATATTTTGAGGAGGATTGGTCTCACTCACCTCGATACAGGTCTGTGCTGCAATTACAGGCAACGTAAGTGAGAAACAGGTAAAAAGCAAAACCGATAGTTTCAGAAACATTCTCATCTTTGCTGCCATCTTCCAACCATTTAAAATTCAAGTTTGTCCAGCAAGTCCTGCATTTTTACAATTTAATCATTTTCATTCGGGATATATGCTTCTTAAATTCTTTTTTTTAAATCTATATCCCTGTAGAATTTTATTTAAGTTCCGGTCTGAGAATAATTACATTTAAGGTATTAATGTTTACCCTTTGGCAACCCCTATGGGTTTAACCCGGACCACCTTGCGGGCGACATGCAGCTCATGCATTACGTTCACTACTTCGCTGCTGGATTTATACACCCCTGGGGCCTCCTCTGCCAGCATGGACGGGTGGGTGGCCTTAACCGTAATACCCTGGGCTGCAAGCTGTTTTTCCAG
>JAGLRT010000116.1 GCA_023136155.1 Methanosarcinales archaeon | reverse complement strand
AGGTCATAGATATTTTCATCCACCTTACGTACTAAATCCTTTGCCTGCTGCTGTGTCATGATATTGTTCTCGCTTGTTTATGCTGGCTATTATCTGGTGAGAAGGTTATAATGGTTGGCATTGGTCAGGTGTCCACGATAACATGGGCACTATATCCCCCAGCTTCTTTTTCCACTTTCAACTGGTGGTACGTGACGGCTTTCACTTCTGTTTCAAAAGAATGGCGCTCAGTGTCTATGCTCTCTCCCGAGGCGCGCCCTTTCAATACATATCCGCTATTTGTCCGTTCAATGGAATCAACCTTGAATTGACCGAATGCGATTTCCTCCACCTCAAACAGGTATAGCAGTTCTGACAGGTAGTCATACAGCAGGTTCTCAAGTCCTTCAGACTCAAGTTCTATGTCAATCCGTCTTTCAGGTTCCAGTGTAGTGTTGAGGATAATGACTCCGAACATAGCCTGAGCAGCCAGTTCAAAGGTCTCTTCCATGGTGGTGCCGTGTGCTATGAATCTGACATCAGCAGGATGGGAGAGGTATTCAAAATGTGAGGTGTTCATGGTGCAATATTAGGTGTAGGGTTAAGTAAAAGTGACGATTTACTAATTAGATTCAAGTAATTTGATGTTTTCAGATTAACCAAACAAATAGCTCATGTTTTTTCAACATATACCGTCTGCGTGGGGAAGGCTATCTCCACACCCATCTCTTCCAGCATCTGCATGATCTTCAGGTGGAACTCCTCCCTGACCGTGAGATACTCATCCCACACCGTGGTCTTGGTGAAACAATAAACAAAAATGTTCAGGGCATAGTCCCCAAAGTCAGTGAAATGTACCATATAAAAGTTGTGATCGAACTGGTAATCTTCCTTGATTATCTGCTTTATACCATCAACCACTTCAGTCATCTGGGCGGCAGTGGTGGCATACGTCACACCCAGGTTGAACTTTATCCTGCGCTTTTTCATGGCAGTGTAATTTATCACGCCGTTTTTTATGAACTGGCTGTTGGGAACCGTGACCTGGGCCTGGTCGAACCGGCGGATGCGGGTTGACCGAAAGCCCACTTCTTCAACCGTGCCCTCAAAATCTCCTATCTCTATCCAGTCACCCATGTGGAAGGGCTTGTCAGAGAAGATAGTAAAAGAGCCAAACAGGTTGCTCACCGTATCCTGGGCAGCCAGGGCAAAGGCCAGGCCGCCGATACCCAGTCCTGCCAGCAGGGAAGCGATGTTATAACCAAAGTTGTTCAGGATGAACAGTATGCCCAGGGTGATTACGAAGATGCGCAGGCTTTTAACGATGAGGGGGGCGAGCTGGTCATCCATTTTGCTATCGGTATTTTCTGTAACCCTGTAGATGAAGTGACCCACCAAATCAATGAGCTTGAACAGGAAATACAGCAGGATGAATGACAAGGTCAGGATGTATGCATTTTTGACAATAACTCCAATATTTACAACTCCTATAGTTGCAGGGAGTTGCAGGGTGACTATGGCAATGTAAAAACCATGTAGCAGTATCAAATAACCGATGGGAGCTTTTGAAGCGTGTACAAACAGGTCATCAAATTCGGTACTGGTCTTTTGAGTAAGTTTGATTAATTTCTTCTCAACAATATACAGGAACAGGAATTTGACAATGTAGGTCAGTAATATAATGATAAAGAATAGTCCGAGCTTTTCAAGTGAAATGTCAGGCATTTCTATATTTATACTATCGGATATTGTTATCATAGGGCTATTGAGATAAGCGTGTTATCGATATTTAAAAGTTGCTTGTGTAATTCACTTTTTGGTAACCCATATTACAGCAATACTTTTCATCCAATCCTGCCTTTAGTTCTTCATCATGACAGGTGCAGTAACATTACTCTCATCAGGCCTTGATTCCACGGTAGCCCTCAGGCAGGCCCTGGACACCTTTGAACGTGTGATATGCCTCACTTTTGATTACGGGCAGAAGGCAGCTTCCATAGAAATTGAGAACGCTGCAGCCATCTGCAAAAAGTTCGGCTGTGACCACCATGTCATCCCACTGCCCTGGTACAGGGAGTTTGGCGGCGCCCTGACCGGTGCAGAGGAACTCCCTACCCCGTCTATGACCGAACTGGATGATGCCGCAAAGTCAGACGAAACAGCCCGCAGCGTATGGGTCCCTGCAAGGAACATGGTATTTTTATCCATTGCCGCCGCTTTTGCTGAAGAGTACGACCTGGAACATATCGTGGTGGGATTCGATGCCGAGGAAGCGGTCACATTTCCTGATAATACCCCAAAGTTCATCGGACTGTTCGACAGGGTCATGGAATACGGCACCCTGAACCATCCCCGGATATTCGCACCTCTTGCAGACCTGGACAAGAAAGGCATTGTCAGGCTGGGACTGGAAACAGGGGCATCCATGGAATATTCATGGTCATGCTACACGGCAGGCCCCGTTCCTTGCGGTGTATGCGAATCGTGCATGCGCCGGAAACGTGCTTTTTTAAGTGTAGGTGTTCCTGACCCATTACTGGAACGACTGGGAAAATCTTAATGCTGCACCAGTGGTTATAGACTCGAAATGAGTCTGGACGAAGAAATTACAGCCATAGAGGACGAGATACGCAAGACCTCTTACAATAAGGCAACCTCACACCACATAGGCAGACTGAAAGCAAAACTTGCCCGCCTGAAAGAAGATATGATAAAACGCGCCTCATCCAAAGGCGGAGGCGACGGTTATTCGGTCCGTAAATCAGGAGATGCAACCGT
>JAGLRT010000115.1 GCA_023136155.1 Methanosarcinales archaeon | reverse complement strand
TACCCTCGATATACACTTCAGGCTCAACGCTGGGCTCGGTATAAGGAAAATAAGCCGGCCTGAACCTGACATCCTCGAACCCCATCCTGTGGTAGAATTCCATCAAAAGCCCTAGCAGGTCAGCAAAACTCATACCCTCGTCCATGACCACACCTTCCAGTTGCTCGAACTCCGGGGTGTGGGTCGGGTCAATAGTCTCACGGCGGTAGGCCCGGTCAATGCAGAAAGCCTTTACCGGGGGTTTTGGGTTATCTGTAAGGTGTTTGATGGTGATGGCAGTGGTATGGGTGCGCAATACGTTCATCCGGGCAATGTCAGCACTCCATGTATACCCCCATCCTGTACTCGGTATGTCGCCACCGTGTTCATGCATGTCAGCCACGGGCTGTGTGAATGCTTCCGGCAGGTCACTGGTGCTATCCAGGTGGAAGGTATCCTGCATCTCCCTGGCAGGATGGTCCTGGGGCTGGAACAGGGCATCGAAGTTCCAGAAACTGCTCTGGATAATGTCCCCCTTTATCTCTGTAAAACCCATCTCAAGGAATATCTGGCGCATCTCATCGATAAGCCGCTGGTAGGGATGGAGCTTGGAGCCGTAGACGGGCTGCACCGGTGCATTGATGTTGTAAGGACGAAGATGCTTTTGTTTCCATTCGCCTGTCCTGATAAGATCTGATGTGAGCTGGGCCACCTCTTCCTCCAGCGTTATACCGGCCTGGAATATTATTGTGCCCTGCCCGGTGATGGTGATGGTTCGTGTCTTTTCTTCAATTACTTCTATCAGGTTCCGCTTGACCAGTTCCTTTGCTATCTTTGGTGCAATTTCACCAGCACCCTCCGGACTCTTTGGATTATCTAAAGCCACTTTTAGTCTGGCCAGCACTTGCTCGTCCTCGCCCATCCCGGGAATCTTGCCGGGAACGAGCTTGCCGTCCTGAATCCGGGCCCAGCCTTTCTTACGCAGCCACCCCATCGCTATACCCATTAACTTTGGCCCGAACTGGTCCTTCAGGTCATCCAGGGATGTGGGTTCGGTGAGCTTTTCAATAACCTGGCGCTCGGGCAGACCCACAGTAGTATATTCTTCACCTTCACTGGTCAGGTGATGGGTTTCACTGATGTTTTCAGATACCTGCACCAGCCCTTTCTCCTGCAGCATAAAAGCACCCTGCATGGCTGCTTCTACATGCAAGCCAGAGGCTATTGAGAGGGTTGTCGGGTCAGTTGTCTTCAGTTCTCCCAGGGATAAGAGTACCTGCTTCTCATTTGGTATAAGGTCTGATTGCGTAACATTGGCCATTGTTTTCACCTTAGTTTCAGGGTATATACTACCCCCTATAAATGACTTAAAACTATCCGTATTGATGTGGATAAACACAATAAAAATTCCCACCTAAAAGTGACCCGCTTTTCCCATTGAAAACTGGCCCAACAAATATATGAGATGCAGATGCGATTACAAATCTGTGTAAATCCGTTAAATCCGTGTCTTTTTATATTTCCAGACACCGATTAACACTTATTTACACAGATTTTACCTAAATTAAGAGTCAAAAAAATAACTGGAAAATAGGACAGTGCCATATAGAGATAATTACAAATATTTTTCAACCAGTAGACAACATAATACTTAAATCCAAACGTTTTGGGGTTCAATCATGAACAGATTACTATTAATGATGTTTCTGATATCAATCCTGCTTGTCCAGTCAAGCGGTGAGACTATTCCACCCAACAAATGGACATTCAATGATGACTATTTCACTGCACTTGGCGCTCCCGAGATGGTCGTAAATATTGCAGGCAACCCTGAATATGATAGAGGCGAGACATTTACCATACAGGTCCAGGTCATGAACCAGGGCAAGATAACGGGATTTGAATCAGGGGACAAGCCTATTGGTTCCAATGAAATTGCCTTATCAAAGATAGAACAGCAACAGGAATACGGAATTACCACGGCAGTAGGAGTAGTGGCTTCCCTTTCGGGGAATGACATTCCAGTAGATATTAAAACTCCGCCCCAGAGCGCAGGTACCCTGGAATCCGGACAGGTCTCAATACCATTAACTTTTGATATTAAGATTTGGGACAGTGCCTCTGCTGGAAAATACCCAATGAAAGTAGACCTTACCTACCAATACCAGAAAGATGTCCAGATAGATGGAAATGCTTCAAATAACCAGCTCGACTACAATATGCTGTACCAGCATGTTAATGAAACTCATGAAATTCTAATAATTATCAGGGAACAGGCTGATTTTAAAGTGATAGAGGTAAGTGGTGACCTCCTACCTGGAAAGCCCGGTATCCTTAGCGTAACATTCCAGAATACAGGAGAGGAAAAAGCCTCAAGGGCAACTGCAAGACTGCGGTTGTCAGACCCGCTAAGTAGTACAGATTATACTGCCTATTTAGGAGATATGGAACCGGGTAACGAGTCCCGGGCAAGTTTCAACATCGATGTGGATTCTGATGCCACACCCAAGGCATATTCGGTCAAAGCCGAGATAGAATATGAGGATGTAGAAGGGGAAACCAGTATATCAGATATTATTTATGTTCCTGCACAGGTCAGGGAACTGGAGGAAGGAAGGGGGATATTCGGCAATCCCTTGCTGTTGGGTGCAGGTTTGGTAATAATAGCTGCATTGATATTCATATACATGAAACAGCGGGAAGGTGACAGTGGTAGTGAATAGTGATGCCATTATCACTGTGGAGAACCTGGTCAAGAAGTATGACGGTCACACTGCTGTTGATGGGGTTTCATTTGAGATCGAAAGAGGTGAGATATTCGGGTTACTGGGCCCCAACGGCGCAGGCAAATCCACTATAATATCCATTCTTTGCAGTCTATTGAAACCCACAAGGGGGAGGGTCAACATTGATGGATTTGACCTGATAACGAATACTAACGACATAAAAAAAATCATAGGTGTTGTGCCACAGGAGATAAGCCTGTATCCCACACTTACCGCCAAGGAAAACCTGGAATTCTACGGAAAGATATACGGCCTGTCCGGCAAGACATTGAAGTCCAAGGTAGAAGTCCTGCTGGATATGGTAGGTCTGACCGAACGGGCTGACGACCTGCTGGAAGGTTTTTCAGGTGGAATGAAACGGCGAATAAATATTGCTGCTGCACTACTCCACAGACCCAGGATATTATTTCTGGACGAACCGTCCACAGGCGTTGACCCCCAGAGCCGCAGGAGGATATATGATACTATCCATGACCTTAACCAGGAAGGTATGACTGTCATCCTTACCACTCACCAGATGGAAGACGCAGAAAAATTATGTCACCGCATTGCCATAGTGGATAAAGGGAAGCTAATAGCCTTGGACACACTGGAAGGACTGCTGAAAATGGTAGGCGAGAACGATATAATCCACATAGCAGCACCGGAGATCCTTACCGAACCAGTGAAATCCATACAGCAAATGTCAAATGTCCGGAAAGTATCAATGGATGAGGGAAATATGACCATCCAGCTGGTACATGCCAGGGAATCACTGGCAGGTATTATTGAGACCCTGATATCTTCAGGAACAAAGGTCGAGTCCATCAATATCAAAGAACCTGACCTTGAAACCCTGTTTCTTCACCTTACCGGTTCTAAACTGAGAGGATAGGCCATGAAGTTCCACATCATTGCTGCCAAGGACCTGAAGATCGTGTTGCGGGACAGAAATGCTATCCTGCTGATGTTCCTGCTGCCCATGATCATAATATCCGTGGCCGGGCTGGCACTGGGCGGCGAGTTTGAACAAAATATACAAATAAGTGTATTGGTGGTAGACCTTGACAATGATGTAATTTCAAAAGAATTTGTGGAGTTCCTGGAAGATATTGATATTCTGGATTTGGATATGGAATCTAATGAGTTCGCTGCAAGGGACAGGATCCGGAATCAGGAATATGGACGGCTTATCATTATCCCCGGGGGGTTCACTAAATCCATTATGACGGGACAGAACAGTGAACTGCAGATAATAGTAAACCCCATCGAGGATTCACAGAACACGGTACTAGAGAAGATCGTAGAGGGTTATGCAAGTGGATTGTCAACGAATGTGGTGGTTGTGAAGACGGCTAATGCTTACGGGATTCCCACTTATTCAGAGGAAGACAAACTTGAAATTGTCTATACGGCCCAGCAGTTCATGCAGCCAACTCCCGTGGAAGTGGTCACGGAAAGTACCACAACGAACCTAGCTGAATTTTCACCCTTTACCCAGTATGTTCCCGGATTCGCTGTTATGTTCCTCTTGTTCACCACTGTGCAGATAGGTTCTGTAAGCCTGATAAAAGAACAGGAAGCAGGAACATTGAGACGGCTGGTCACGGCCCCTATCAGCAGAGCAGAGATCATAGGAGGTAAGATTACCAGTACATTTCTTCGGGGATTTGTGCAACTTACGGTCCTGATATATTTCGGGAATGTGGTATTTGATCTGAATCTGGGTAGTAGTACGCTGGCCCTACTGGTATTAATAGCAGGGATCACACTGGCTTCCACAGGACTGGGACTACTGGTGGCTGTACTGGTGAGAACTGAGGACCAGGCAAATTCAGTATCAAACCTTTTGGTATTGACAATGTCTGCTATTGGCGGTTCATGGTGGCCGCTGTTCATTGAGCCCCAGTTCATGCAGGATATGGCGCATTTCACAATAACGGCATGGGCCATGGAAGGGTTCTATGACTTGCTGTATTTCGACCTGGGACTGGCCGGGATATTGGAAGAAGTGGGTATGCTGGTGTTGATGATGATTCTATTTTTTGGGATTGCCATTAAACGATTCAAGTTCGAATAAACCTAAAAATTATAGAAAATACGAAAGCATTACTTTTCCAAACAGCATCAGGATGATAAATTTTAACAATTTACCAAAAAAACACCCCAGCGTATATAACCGCACCGGGAAGCGAGAGAATCCTGCCACGAATGTGACCACTTCAAAAGGGAAAGGGGTCAGTGCGCCTAAAAAAACCACTATAGTTCCGATCCATTCATGAATCATAAGCCAGCCGTGAATTCGTTCCCCGATACCACCTTTATTGAACCGCCCGGCAATTGCCTCACTCCCCCGGCCCAGGAAATATGTTGTGAGACTCCCCAAGGTAGCCCCGGTAGAAATCACCAAAACCGTTGGCATAAGTGGAAATCCCAGTGCAGGAAGGCTTGCTACTACAGGTTCAAGGAATATAGGGAGCAGGCTGCTGGCAATAAATGACATTGCAAAGATGCCGAAATAAGTTCCGGGTGCTATTACGTTTTCAATCAATAGATATCCTCGAATATTGGGAAGTCTGACAATAGTACATATATTTTATATCTCTTGTGGATTATGAAGGTGACACATATTATAAAGGTGAAATATATGGACCCAGTTAAACAATTAATGGATGAACATCGGGTAATTGAAAGATTAGTGGATGTACTTGATAAAATCATCGAAGGTACAGAGAACGGTATTAAGGTCTCTCCCGAATTGGTGATGACAAATGTCGGTATGCTCATGGAATGTGCCAATGAATATCATGG
>JAGLRT010000114.1 GCA_023136155.1 Methanosarcinales archaeon | reverse complement strand
CACTCGTGTCTTTTTCAAATGAATATGATGCATGTCTGAAATATATCAATAACATCCTTGAGGTTTTGGATGATTATGTTTCAGGTGATCTGAGTGTGACTATGAAGATTGTTGAAAACGGTCTTAAATTCATAGAAGGGGTCAGGCCCATTTTCGCAAAGGAAGACGAGGCTGTGTTTAAAGTACTGAAAAATGGTTTGAGTAAGGAAGAACTCGAAGAACTTGGTGAAAAGATACAGGATTTCGAGTATTCCTGGGCCGGGCCACAGATTGGGAACTACCAGAAAATGGTGCGGGAAATGGAACGCGACGCAGGTCGGATAATTTGGTGATAACCGAAAATAATATCACTTTACCCACCTTCTAAAACCCTTATATGACTAACATGACAGACTCATCCAATTCACCCGGTAAAGCCAACAGGAAAGAGGAGTCAAAGACACTCCCTCTTAAATCCGATTTTAGCGAATGGTACAATGAACTGCTGCAGGTAGCCGAAATAATGGATGTACGCTATCCTGTGAAGGGATTGTATGTGTGGAACCCATTTGGTTTTTCCATTCGCAGCAGGGTGTATTCCATAATAAGGGAACTGCTTGATAACACCGGGCATGTTGAGGCAATGTTCCCGTTGCTCATTCCCGAACATGAATTCATGAAAGAGGCTGAGCATATCAAAGGGTTTGAAGATGAGGTTTATTGGGTTACCCATGGCGGGACTACTCCGCTGGATGTGAAACTGGCGCTGCGCCCTACCAGTGAGACTGCCATTTATCCTATGTACAAATTGTGGGTGCGCTCTCATTCAGACATGCCACTGCTCATTTACCAGATAGTCAATACCTTCCGGTACGAGACGAAACACACGCGGCCATTGATACGATTGCGGGAGATCACTTCATTCAAGGAGGCTCATACCGTGCACGCTACTTGGGACGATGCTGCAGCGCAGGTCAAGGAAGCCACGCGCATCTACCAGCAGTTCTATAACCGGCTGGCTGTGCCCACTATCGTGAGCAAACGGCCCGACTGGGATAAATTCCCTGGTGCCGATTATACTATGGCTGTGGATGCCCTGATGCCAGACGGTAAGACGTTGCAGGTGGGTACCGCACATCATCTGGGTGATAATTTTGCTAAAACGTTTGATATTACATATGAGGACCCTGAGGGTGAACAGGTACTGGCACATCAGACCTGCTATGGTGTCAGTGAACGCTGTATTGCTGCCCTGATATCCATTCATGGTGACAATAAAGGGCTTATCCTGCCGCCGGAGGTAGCACCGACCCAGGTCGTTATAATTCCTATACTATTCGGCAAGGACAAGGCAGTCATGTCGGCATGCAACGATTTATCAGATACACTTAAGCATGCAGGATTACGGGTTGTCATTGATGACAGTGACGCGCGTCCCGGTGCCAAATATTATAAATGGGAATTGAAGGGCGTGCCTATTCGTATCGAGATAGGGCCCCGTGACCTCAAGAATAATGTTGTGGTCATGGCAAGGCGTGATGGTGATAAGACAAATGTACCAAATGAAGATGTGTTACTTGAGATCGACAGGACATTAAAAGAAATGCATTCTGACCTGTATAAATCGGCATCAGAATTTCTTCATAGCCGTATAAAACTTTGTTCTGACCTGGATGAAGTGAAAGATTACATCCAATCCGGAATTGCCAGGATTGCATGGTGCGGTGAACGCTCATGTGGGCTGGAGATGGAAGAGATTGTGGGTGCGGGCATACTTGGGGAACCTGAAGATCCGGCAATTGGCAAGGGTGAAAGTATATGCCCTATCTGCGGCAAGCCGACTGATATAGTGGTGTTGATGGCGCGGACGTATTGATCTTGATTGTTATCGCAGCTTTGCTGCGACTGGGACAAAGCATGGTCAATGCAACCTCAGTCGTCAGTGCCATGAGATACCCTCCCGCTCTGTTGGACGGAGATTCATTTCAAACTCGCCCTATTCTTATATACAACTAAAATGAAATGTACCGCTCATGAATACCCCAGCCATAGAGACATTTGACCTTACCCGTACATTCGATGATCTGGTAGCGGTAGATAAAATCAGCCTCAAGATTGAACTGGGTGAACTCTTCGGGTTGCTTGGACCCAATGGTGCAGGCAAGACCACACTTATCAACATGCTCTCCACCATGATACCCCCCAGTGATGGCAGGGCCGAAGTATGGGGTATTGACGTAAAAGCAAACCCCTCCAGGGTCAGGCAGAACATTGGCGTGGTGTTCCAGGGTACAACACTTGACGACAGATTGACTGGCAGGGAAAATCTGGACCTGCACGGTCGCCTGTACGGTCTTTCCAAAAATCTGCGAAAACAGAGAATTAATGAAGTGTTGGAACTTGTGGAACTGGGCAACAAGGCCGAATTACTGGTAAAGACCTATAGCGGCGGTATGATGAGACGCCTGGAAATAGCAAGGGGACTGATGCACCATCCCAGAGTACTGTTCCTGGACGAGCCCACATTGGGACTGGACCCGCAAACACGCAATCATATCTGGGACTATATCAGGCGCTTGAACCGCGAAGAGAATGTTACGATAGTGCTTACTACTCATTATATGGAAGAAGCTGACCAGTTGTGCGAGAGAATAGCCATAATCGACCACGGCAATATCAAAGCACTGGACACACCCAGAAACCTAAAAAATGCATTAGGAGGGGATGTGATCGGACTGGGCACAGAAAATGAGAGCCAGGCATCAGTGCTATGTGACTTGTATAACAAAAATGGGAGTGCCGGTAATGTACACCACAAAGACAGCAATGTCTTGATCACTATACAGGACGGAACACACCAGATACCCCATTTGCTGAAACTCGCTGCTGA
>JAGLRT010000113.1 GCA_023136155.1 Methanosarcinales archaeon | reverse complement strand
AACAAAACACCCTGACTTCCATGAACACGGTCTATACCCTGTGGCTGCGCGAAATGATCAAGTTCAGGCGTTCAAAGAGTCGTATCATAGGTTCACTTGCAACGCCCTTGTTCTTTCTGGTAATCCTGGGAACAGCTTTCAACTCGTCATTCCAGATGAAAGGTGGGACTGGCCAGACCGATATATCATTCCTGGCCCCGGGTATTATCGGCATGTCAATCCTGTTCTCATCCCTTACAGGAGGCGTAAGTATTATCTGGGACCGTGAATTTGGTTTCCTGAAAGAGATTCTAATTGCCCCTGTGCCAAGGTTCTTCGTTGCGCTTGGAAAAGCAATGGGTGGAGTTACCACGTCTATGATACAGGGCACCCTTATCATGTTCATCGCATTTATCCTGGGCGTTGAATACCAGTCCTACCTGGGAATGGTGGCCAGTTTGGGTGTGATGCTTCTTATCGGACTTGGGTTTATTGGATTGGGTATAGCACTTGCCTCCCATATTGAAAGTCATGAAGGGTTCCAGATGATCATGACCTTCATCACAATGCCCGTACTATTGCTTAGTGGTGCATTCTTCAGGATAGGTGACCTGCCTTCATGGATGAAGACACTGGTTTACCTTGACCCGCTGACCTATGGCATCATGGCACTGCGCTTCACACTAATCGGAGAGACTGAAATACCAATAAATATCTGCCTTGCGGTTTTGATACTTTTTGCTGCAACCACCATTGGACTGGGCGGGTATATGTTCGGGAAAGCAAAGGTATAGTAGAAGTGTTTTAGCCGAAATATAACAGATGTATAACCGAAATGTGACTGAAGTGTAGTAGAAGTGTAGCTATAATATGAATGTGATTAAAATTGACTAAGGGTCAACTGGCGTCGGTTACATATTTCACCAGGTATTTCGATAGGGTATACTCCTGTCAGGCAAGCCAGGCAAAGGTCATCCGCAGGTATCCCCACAGCATCTACCAGGCCTTCTACACTGATATACCCAAGACTGTCGGCATTGATGACTGCTTCCACACCGGCCACAGTTTTGTGGGCTGCAACCAGTTCTTCCCTCGTAGCCATGTCGATGCCCATATAACAGGGTGCCACTATTGGCGGGCTGCCGATACGCATATGAACTTTTTTTGCTCCTGCCTTTCGCACCATATCTACGATACGCCTTGAAGTGGTCCCCCTGACAATACTATCGTCCATCAGGATAACGCTCTTGTCCTTAATGTTCTGGGGAATGGTATTGATTTTCAACTTCACTGCAGTCTCCCGCATATTCTGGTCAGGCATAATAAATGTCCGGCCTATATACCTGTTCTTCATAAGGCCTTCCATATAATCAATGCAGGATTTCTTACTGTATCCTATGCCGAATGTTATGCCACTGTCCGGTACAGGTGATATGATATCGGCGTTGACAGGATGTTCATCAACCAGGTTTTCACCGATTCGTACCCGGGTCTGGTATACAAGCTTACCATCAATGATTGAATCCGGACGGGCGAAATAAATGTATTCGAACACGCATTTTGCTGTGTTGCGTGTCTTGCTCAGCTGGTGAGAGTGATACCTGCCATCATTGAAAATAATCACCTCACCGGGCCGCACATCGCGTATGAGGGTCCCGCCTATGGTATCAATTGCAACACTTTCAGATGCAACCACATACCCGCCGTCAACTTCACCCAGACATAATGGTTTAAAACCCAATGGATCCCTGATTACCACTAGAATGTCATCCACCAGTATGGTAAGACTATATGACCCCTCAAGTCTTAGCATGAGTTCTTCAATTGCACCAATGATATCCTTATTTAACAGTTCTTTTACCATCAGGCGGGCAATAACTTCGGTATCTGAAGAAGTTAAAAATATCTGGCCTTCGGCTTCGAACTCAGACCTCAATTCTGAACTGTTCACAAGATTGCCATTGTGTGCAATGGCAATGGTACGGTCCATGAAATTCACAATCAAAGGCTGGGTGTTCTCAATGTTAGAATCGCCTGTAGTAGAATACCTTACGTGCCCGATTCCTACGTAACCTTTCAGGTCTTTTAAATTATATTTCTTAAAAACGTCAGGCACAAGTCCCATTCCCTTTTGGGTCTGGGCACTTTTGCCGTCATGCACTGTAATACCTGTTGATTCCTGCCCTCGATGTTGCAAGGCATACAGAGAATAATATATAGGCAGAGCTGCTTTATCCGATTCCCGATCACTTAATGCGAGACCGACAACCCCACACGATTCACGCAATAAGGTTCACCTGATTGTTTTAATTATTAAAGATTAATCGCCGTTCAATCCTGATTTGCGGACCCATTTATAACTTCTAATGCGAGTTGTCTTACCGAATCCGCATGATACGCATAATTTTGAATGAATGTTCAATGAAACACTGCCGCAACGCCTACATTTAATGTGGGTGCGCTTTTGCCTCTTTCCTTGAGATGGAGTACCTTTTGACATTAATTTACACCTTTGATGACTATAATTATGTTATTACTATTAGTTAAGGAAAATTCCCTATGTGCTCAGACTAAATATATATTGTGGATATTACGGGGATATGTACACCACATTGTCTCCTCTGACCACAACGGTCCCGAGTTTGTTATCAGTTTCGCCTTCTTTCAATTCTTCTGCATTTTCCAACACCAGATTCATATGAATGTCATAACCTTCCAGTGTTCCCCTGAAAATGCGCTCGCCTTTAAGTTTAATAATTACTGATTTCCCAAGAGTATTATTGAGTATATCCAGAGGTCGTTTCCCCATTTTATTTACTCCTATTATTATTTAATATCTGATTTACATCTAACGAACTTATTTTTCAAGTACAGGCTTCACATTTAATTGCAAAAACTTAAATGCTAAACCAATTAATAGTGCTTAAAACTAGTAATAGACATACTTATAACTATCGAATCCAGAGGTAAAACATACGTGAAAATTAGATCAAGACATCAGTTGCGAAAAAGCCAGTCAAAAGATATGATACGCAAGATTGGGGAATCATTAACTGATGCAAATGCCAAACTTGCCAGTAAAAAGCTTGAGATTGCAATTACAGATGAATTTGAACTGCTGTTAGTCAACGGTGAACCTCTTTTTTTTATAATAGATGGTGAGCCGTTCTTCACAGTAAAAGGAGCACTGAAGCTAAATCCAGATAAGATGGTAGTAACTGTAGATGCAGGGGCGATACCTTTTGTGGTAAAAGGTGCTGACGTCATGATACCGGGTATTGTGTCTGCGGATCCTGGTATAACAGAAGGGGATTTAGTAATAGTCACAGAAGAAACACATGGTAAACCATTAGCTGTGGGTCGTGCACTGGTGTCAGGGGACCAGATGACCGAAGGGAGTGGAAAAGCAATTAAAACTATACACATTGTAGGCGATAAATTGTGGAATTTACAAGTGTAGTATATCAAAATATATATGTAATGGCACAAGTATACTAAACTAAATTATCATTATTCAAATTATTCAGGGGAAACTATTATGGCAGCATTCAAGAAAATATTCGGTGGCGCATCGTCTTCAAAATCAGTAAGTGAAGAATATGTAGATCTTGACCTCAGTGATTATGAAGAGGTTGTTGAAAATGAACCGGCAGAGATGTATATCCGCATTGCAGAGCTAAATAACCTGAATGATATACCGGATTTAAAAAAAGAGATATATAATGGAAATATCCTTTTGGTGGATATATCTCTGATAAAACAGGATAAATTCAATCTGGACC
>JAGLRT010000112.1 GCA_023136155.1 Methanosarcinales archaeon | reverse complement strand
AAAATTCGTGAAATTAGTTCAATGAGACGCCAAAAAAATAAGGCTATTTCCCGGACAGTTTTGCAAGAAGTTTCTCAAGGCTCTGGTTATGTTCGCCTTATTTTCATACATACACCCCGAAGTTTTTTTATTGCTTAACTAAATGTCCGTTATTTGGGGTGCACTCAAGTTCTTTATTCGGTGGGTATATTAATAAGAAAAATGAAACAAATGGACATAAAATGCGTTTGATAGATATCTACGAACAATTACTTGTGGTATTGGGCCACCAGAATTGGTGGCCAGCAGATACACCTTTTGAAGTTGTTGTCGGTGCACTGCTGACCCAGCAGACCCGTTGGAGCAATGTGGAAAAAGCCATTTCCAACCTGAAAGAGCGAGGCTTGCTTGATCCAGATACCCTGGCTGTTGCAAATACAGATTCCCTTGAAGAACTCATCAGGTGTACCGGATTCTACCGCCAAAAATCTCGTCGGTTAAAGAATCTGGCTTCGTATTATTCAAGCTACAAAGATACATTGTCAGACAAGCCTGTTGATGAACTGCGGCAGGAGTTGCTTGGACTAGAGGGTGTGGGAGATGAGACTGCTGATAGTATTATCCTGTATGCCATCAACAAACCAAAGTTCGTCATCGATGCCTATACATATCGGATACTGGACTGCCTGGGGCTCGATGGTAATTACCGCATGCTACAGCAGAGATTTGAATCTGAACTTGAGCATGATGTGGACCTTTTTAAAGAATACCATGCCCTGATAGTGGAGTACGGAAAACAGTACTGCACCAGGCACAGGTGTGAAGATTGTGTTTTAATAAAAAATGGGAAAACTAATATATAGGGCGATACTAATTAAGAGTTGGAGTTAACTGATTTTCTCATTTTTTCTATGAGGTATCCACATGGTTAATGAATATGAACGTAAAGGTACAACAACTATTGGACTCGTCTGTAGCGAAGGTATTGTCCTAGCTTCCGAGAGCAGGGCTACAATGGGTTTTTTTATTGCAAGTAAAGATGCCAAAAAAATATACCAGATAGATGATCTGGTGGGGATGACCACTGCAGGTTCAGTTGGTGATGCACAGAGGCTTGTCAAGGTAATGCAGGTGGAATCTAAACTTTACAAAATGCGCAGACAGGAAAACATGACCATCAAAGGAATTGGAAGCCTGCTCTCAAATGTGCTTGGAGGTAACCGTTATTTCCCTTATATGGTACAACTCATCATTGGAGGAGTTGACAAAACCGGGCCAAGTCTGTATTCCCTCGACGCTATGGGGGGGCAGCTGGAAGAGAGCACAGCCGTTTCAACTGGTTCAGGTTCTCCTATCGCATACGGCATACTTGAGGATAGATACAAGAAAGACATGTCCATGGATGAAGGTGTAGATTTAGCTATCAGGGCATTGCATAACGTTGTTAAGCGGGATGCAGCATCCGGAAACGGCGTAAAGGTTGTAAAGATCACGTCTGATGATTATTTCGAAGTGGATGATGCTGTGATTGAAAAGAAACGCAAAGCTTTTAGTGATGCTCTATGATGAAACAATATATTAAATAAGAAAACGAATTGATTTAAAAAAACAAAGTTTTTTTACAACTTTTTTTCTCATTTTTTTGACAGGACGTAAATATAATGTCGGTAGATGACGTATTAGCTGATCTTAAATTAAAGATTACAAAAAGGCTGCCACCCGGTGTGACTATTTCACAGGTGGAATTTGAAGGGCCTGAACTGGTGATATACACTCCAGAACCAAAAAAGTTTGCAGATAATGGGGACATAGTAAGGAATCTGGCCAAGGACCTGCGTAAACGATTGGTAGTAAGGCCGGACCCCGGCGTACTGGCAGCACCTGAGAAAGTTGTGGAGACAATCTCAACTATCGTACCTGAAGATGCGGGTGTTTCAAACCATTATTTTGACACTGATACCGGAGAGGTAATTATCGAGGCTGAAAAGCCAGGACTTGTTATTGGCAGGCATGGCAATACACTGCGGGAGATAACTAAGGAGATCGGCTGGACTCCGAAAGTGGTGCGAACGCCCCCTATAAAATCATCCACTGTCAAAAACGTGCGCCAGTATATCAGGGATCATAAGGATGAACGTAAAGAACTACTCAAAACTATAGGCAAAAAGATACACCAGGAAGTGACTGCAAAGGACAAATGGGTCAGGGTCACCGCACTGGGAGGTTGCCGGGAAGTGGGACGCAGCTGCTTCTTGCTTTCAACCCCTGAGACGAAGGTACTCATCGATTGTGGTGTTAATGTGGGTTCGGATGAGAACGGAACGCCTTACCTATACATTCCTGAAGTGACACCCATTAACCAGCTGGATGCTGTGGTGCTTACACATGCACATCTGGACCATTCCGGCCTGGTGCCTTTGTTGTATAAGTACGGATATGAAGGACCAGTCTACTGCACACCGCCTACTCGTGACCTGATGGCATTGTTGCAACTGGACTTTATAGATGTGGCTGCAAAGGAAGGTAAAACCATACCATACCCTTCAACTATGATACGTGAAACTCTGAAACATACTATTACACTGGATTATGGTGGGGTAACTGATATCGCTCCTGACATGAAGCTGACTCTGCATAATGCCGGTCACATCCTGGGGTCATCAGTAGTACATTTCCATGTTGGTGATGGGTTGTATAACATAGCCTTTACCGGAGACCACAAGTATGAAAAAACACGTCTTTTCGATCCTGCAGTCAACAATTTCCCAAGGATAGAAACCATAATTACTGAATCCACTTACGGTGGGTCACGGGATATGCAGCCCAGCCGAAAGGAAGCTGAAGCACAATTAAAACGAATCGTCCAGGAGACTGTGGTCAGGGGCGGTACCGTGCTTATCCCTGCTTTTGCGGTGGGCAGGAGCCAGGAGGTCATGCTGGTACTTGAAGAGGCTATCCGCAAGGGTGAAATTGATAAAGTGCCTGTGTACCTTGATGGTATGATATGGGAGGCTACGGCCATACATACTACGTATCCTGAATATCTGAACAGTGACCTGCGGACAATGATATTCCATAAAGGTATGAATCCATTTTTGGCAGATTGTTTTGAGCAGGTGGACTCTCAAAAGAAACGGCAAGAACTGCTGACAAACCGGGTACCAGGTGTGGTGCTGGCTACGTCGGGTATGCTCAATGGCGGCCCTATCATGGAATACTTGAGGGCGTACGGACCTGATGAGCGGAATTCACTTGTGTTCGTGGGATACCAGGCTGAAGGTACCATGGGACGCAGGTTGCAAAAAGGCTGGAATGAGATACCTGTACACCAAAACGGCAAATCAGATGTTATTAAGGTGAACCTGCAGGTACAAACAGCAGACGGTTTCTCTGGCCATTCTGACCGAAAGCAGTTGATGGATTATATAAAGAAGATGAAGCCTCGGCCTGAACATGTCCTGACCGAACACGGTGATGAGAAGAGCTGCCTGGATCTGGCAAGTTCCATATATCGCAAGTTCAGGGTTGAGACCAGGGCACCATCAAATCTGGAAACCATCAGGATGATATGAGTTAATCTACTGAATTCGGGTTAATTGAAATGGCTCAATACATATTGACCATTGTGACTCTTATTCCAGAAGGTATTATTATTGTGTGGCGTCATTATTGTTTCATATGACCCATGATATTACCTTTGACGACATCGGTAGTTATCCTCTCCCACCCAACATTTCAAGGGATTGGATAGCACGAGCCGCTGCATCCAGGCAAGAAGACGAACTCCTGTTCCGGACAATCGCCCATTCAATGCAGCAGAAGATAAAAGCAGGTGTGGAAGTCCCCACGTACCCTCAGTTTCAGGATATGAACAAACAGTTCCTGAACATTATTAACGACCCCGAACGGACTGAAGAACCCCTACTGGTCAGGGAATCCGATGCAAAAATCCTGGAAATGGAAGCTATTTCCACCCTTGCAGGTGAGTACAGGGCCCGGCAAGGCGAAGCCCTTAAGATTCGAGTGTGCGCCACTGGACCTTTAGAGCTATACCAACAAGAGTTCGGCGGGACATCATACAGCGATGTATTGCTGACAATAGCAAAAAGCATTGACAGGTTTGTTAAGAATGCAATCAACTACTCTGACGACCTTGAAGTAGTCACTGTATCCATTGACGAGCCTAGTATTGGTATAAACCCACAGATAATGCACGCCGATGAAGATACAATAAAAGCACTCAACATAGCTGGACAGACCGCCCAAAGCCACGGCATAGACACCGAAATACACCTGCATTCTCCTCTTAATTATAAACTGGTGTGTGAAGTCCCATCCATTAACGTCATAGGAGTGGAATCAGCAGCAAATCCCTCATATCTTGAACTCATCGAACGCTCAGACCTTACCACATCTGATACTTTCCTCAGAGTAGGTATAGCTCGCACAGACATATTTGGCCTGACTGCCGCCCTCAACGAAAAATACAACACCAATGTCTGGAAGGAAACTGACCGAATAAAAGAAGTGGTCACCCAAATGGAAACACCAGATGTAATAGCGGGCAGGCTATCCAGTATATACAAGATGTTCGGTGACAGCATCAAATATGCCGGACCTGATTGCGGCCTGGGTTCATGGCCCACCCAGGATATGGCACAGCAACTGCTAAATAACACGGCAAAAGGTATGGAAATGTTCCGCCATGGACTGTAACCTACCACCTTCTACTATCTAAGCCCTAAAGCTTTTTAAGACACGTCTTCCAATAACATACCATATGAATGATTTCATTCCAGTGGATGTAATTGGTGTGTACATGACCAATACACTGCACGGTTTGACCCCGGTTGTCATAATCTCTAATGAAGACGGTGAAATAATGCCCATCTATGTAGGGATGTCTGAAGGAGTATCCATAAATTCGGCTGCCAACAACTTAATCACGCCCAGGCCTATGACACATGACCTCATTACATCGATTCTCGAGAGGCTGGATGCCAATATCTCCTGCGTGTTTATAGATGAGATTAAGGATGGTATATATTATGCAAGGCTCAGCCTGAACTACGATGATACTACTATTGAAATAGATGCAAGACCCAGTGACTGCATCTCCCTTGCTGTGCGCACAAATGCACCTATAATGGTGCACAGTTCTGTTTTCCATTCTTCAACGATAAAGGAAGATGAAATGGAAGGAATGATGACACTGGATTCGTTTGTAAACAGCTCATGATAGGTCTATAGATTACTTTCACTCCCCTATCAAAAACCTCATACTATATCCTGTCAATTATAGTACGTGAATTTGCTAGATTTCCAGTCTGACCCTGAGAAAACCGACATCTGTTCAGTTGGTGAACTCAACCATTATATCCATGATATGTTAAGCAGTGATTACCACCTTCGAAAGATATGGGTGCGGGGTGAAATATCGAACCTTACCAATCACAGTTCGGGACACAAGTACTTCACCCTGAAAGATAGCCGCTCCCAGTTAAACTGCGTGATGTTCAGGAACCACTGTCGAAACCTGACCTTCCAGCCTGAAGTGGGTATGAAATTGCTTGCCCGGGGCGACATAGATGTGTATGAAGTCAGGGGGAGTTACCAGCTTGTGGTGACGGCCCTCAGGCCCGATGGTATCGGGGAAATGCACATAGCACTGGAGAAATTAAAGAAAAAACTGTCAGCCCAGGGATTATTCGATGCCGGGCACAAAAAGGCATTACCACAATTTCCCAGATGCATTGGAGTAGCAACATCTCCTACCGGGGCCGTATTGCATGATATTATTAATGTGACCCGGCGCAGATTCCCGGTGAATATACTGCTGTCCCCTACCGTGGTCCAGGGTGGAAATGCCGTGGATAGTATAGTAAATTCCATCAAGCGCCTGAACAGTATGGACATTGATGTTATTATCCTTGCCAGGGGCGGAGGTTCCCTTGAAGACCTGTGGCCATTTAACAGTGAGCAGGTTGCCGGGGCGATCTATGATTCAAAGATTCCTGTGGTATCTGCAGTAGGGCATGAAACAGATTTTACCGTGGCAGACCTGACAGCTGACATCCGGGCACCAACCCCATCAGCCGCTGCTGAACTGGTAGTACCTGACCGGAATGAAGTGATGATCCGGGTAGATACGGCCCGGTCACATCTCATATCATCCATCAAAGATCTGGTCGCTCATCACAATAATCATCTTTCACATCTCGAAAATCGAGTTGATGCCAGGCGCCTGGTGGGTACATTGAACCAGCATTTCCAGCGCGTGGACGAACTTGGGACTCGCTTTGCGCTCACCATGGACCGGGAACTTGAAATGCACAACAAACACCTGGAATCGTGTGTGGGTAAACTCAATGCTGTGAGCCCGCTGAATACATTGAAGCGAGGGTACACCATCGTAATGCATGAAGGCATGGTGGTAAGGGGTGTTGAAGATACTAAAAAAGGGGATGCACTGGAGATGCGAGTAATTGACGGAAAGATATTCTGCAAAGTAACAGATACGGAGGATAAAATTTGAACGCAGACACTGATAAAGATGACATCAATTTTGAAGACGCAATGGCAGAACTGGAAGATATAACCAATAAGATAGAAGAAGGCGACCTGTCCCTTGATGAGAGCCTTGTACTGTTCGAGCAGGGTATAGCCCTTACCCGCCTGTGCTCATCAAAACTGGAAACTGCAAGGCAGAAGGTAGAAAAACTGGTTGAAGAGAACAAAACCGAAGAGATGGAAATAGAATCGTACTGATTTACTATATCTCCCCATCTTGGTTTTGTTATGAAAACTACTTTGTAGAAACGATCTTAATCACATCACCAGCTTCAACTTCATGCTTTTCACCAAGACGCATCTTGGTTTTTGCATCTACAGCATGTAGGAATCCTTCTCCGATATCGGTATGTACCAGATATGCCAGGTCATGGGCTGTTGAACCGCTTTTCATCAAATAGGCATCAGGCAGCATTCTCCCCTTCTTATCCGTGTACTTGTTCTCGTCTTCAACCGGGTAGGCGACCACCTGGTCAAGCAGTTGCAACACTGCAGTATTGATACATTCCTGGATACCAGTACTACCATTTTCATCTATCAACATCTTGATCTTGTCCAGTGCTGCCTTCTGTGCGTCACTGAGTCCATCATTCATCACGAATTCTTTATCACCGGGTCGGTATGCTATTGCATCACTCTTTGCAGCCATGCGCAATGCCAGTTCGGCTGCCGCAGATGTGGGTACCACTATCCTGTCCGCTGACATGAGGCGCTCCAGCAGTTCGGGCGGGGCTACATCCATTTTGTTGGCTGCAATCATCAATGGTTTGCTTGCCAGCCTCAGGGCATCTGAAAGCGCTATCATCTCATCGTCGGTCCATTTTGCAGGATTATCAGACATGGATGTCTTAGACAGTGCGACCCTTGCATGATGTACACTGACACCTGCGCCCTGCAATTGGTCAGATATTACATGTTCAAGTTTGAGATTTTCAGCTTGTATCCTGCGGGACAGGCGGTCCCAGTTGCGCTTCAGGATGCCGAACATCCACATGGTAATCTCATGTTCCAAAAACTCGATATCCTCAAGCGGGTCATGCTTGCCTATGCCCACCGGGTTGCCTTCAATATCGGTACCACCTGATACATCTATTACGTGAATGATTGCATTGGCCTGCCTCAGGTTGTCCAGAAACGCATTACCTAATCCTCTGCCCTTATGGGCATCTGGTACCAGGCCGGCCACATCAATAACCTCTACTGGTACATACCTGACACCATCCTGGCACTGCCCGCAAGGTTTTCCCAGCTTTTTGCATGGACACAAAGTCCTGACATAGGTGATACCATGGTTTGCATCAATTGTGGTAAATGGATGATTTGCAATCTCTACGTTTGCAAGTGTAGCAGCCTTGAAAAAGGTACTTTTCCCTGAATTTGGTTTTCCCGCTAGTCCTATGGAAATTGACATTATTTATATCTTGAACCTAACTTGATTTTATAGTTTTGGTATGTAATGGCCTTGGGACAAAAATGCCAACGTATAGTGGTAGATTTTTGTGATAAATCTATCAAAAAAGCCGATACATAATGATTATAAAGATAATTATGTCTCAGGGCCGTATGTAATTTCCAGAATCACATGAATAAATTATATATATAATTATAATGAGATTATAACATAATTGCTATATCTCTTTATATTAGAAAAAGAACATATGGCCGGTAATAATAATGACTCTAAAAATGACTCTTATTAAAGATCATTTAATAAAGTGCGTAACTAACAAATTTTTAATAATAGCTATGGTGAATGAAAATTGTCCCGATTAGCAATAATCCTAAATTTTTCTTTCCTTAAAACATCATGCTTAGCACTAATATATCTTTATTTGAACCATATATTTAAAACGAAATGTTTAATAAGCATAATTAAAGTGAGAATCTAATAGGTAGGTGAGTTAAACGTCGTCTAATATTCAACTTTGTTATCAATGTGGAAAATGTACTGCCATTTGTCCGGTCAGGAGGGTTGTAAAAACCTCCCCTAGAAACACCATTTATGTCAATAACGTATACGGGATTGAAACAGATGATATCTGGAATTGTCTTACTTGCGGTCTCTGTTATGACAGTTGCCCGCAGGGCGTTGAATATCCAGAATTTGTAAAGGAAGAAAGGGATGGTAAGGAAGGTGGTGAATTAGTTCACAAGGGAGTCTTCAACCTGTTAACCGACATGATGACAGATCTGGAAGAAAGCAAAACCAGCCTCGATGAGGCAGAAAACAGTGAATCAAAGATCGGTTATTATCCCGGTTGTCTTGATTTTCATGATATGTTCTTCGATCTGGATGTGGATTTCAAATTAATTGCAGAATCATCAGTGAAATTACTAAAAAGTATAGATCAGGACCCCAAGCTTATACAGATGCAATGCTGTGGCCATGACCAGCTCTGGCAGGGGGACAAAGGAACATTCGAGAACCTAAAGGAACAGAATACCAAGATCATAA
>JAGLRT010000111.1 GCA_023136155.1 Methanosarcinales archaeon | reverse complement strand
GCATAATCCATGTAAATAGGATTCTTAAGCAGTTCTTCAATTTTAGGCCCGGCATCACGTATCTCTTCAATCCTGTCGGTCACGGTGATGCTGAAAGCATCACTTCCCGCACCAGAGCCAAATGCCGTCATGAATATCCTGTCCCCTTCCACGGCCTGGTCAAGTATGGCAGCCAGTCCTATCATGCATGAGCCAGAATATGTATTGCCCAGCATGGACACCACAAGTCCGGCCTTTATCTGCTCAGGAGTGAATCCTAGTTTCTTGGCCACATTTTGCGGGAATTTACCATTAGGCTGGTGGAACACTGCATAGTCATAATCTGAAGGTTTTGTACCGATTTTATCCATCAGGCCGGATGCCGCAGAAGTCACATGCTTGAAATAACCCGGCTCTCCCGTGAACCTGCCTCCGTGTTCCGGATAAGGCATGCCTTCCCGCCTCCAGAAATCAGGTGTATCAGTTGTGAATGAAAATGTATCTTCGATAACTGCTGCCAGGTCACTACTGCCTATTATATAAGCCGCCCCTCCTGCTGCTGCAGTATATTCCAGTGCATCCCCGGGAGCTCCCTGGGATACGTCAGCACCGATGGCCAGTCCAATATCAATCATGCCTGCCCCTACTAATCCCATACAGGTCTGGATTGCAGCTGTGCCTGCCTTGCATGCGAACTCAAAATCAGCAGCTGTCAGGTTGGTTTCTGCCCCAACCGCTGCCGCCACAATGGTACTGGTGGGTTTCACAGCATATGGGTGACTTTCTGACCCGCAGTAAATTGCACCAAGCCTGGAAGCGTCGACATTGCCCCTGTTTATGGCATTGCGTGCAGCTTCTACTGAAATGGTTATTGCATCCTCATCCAGATCAGGGACTGACTTTTCTTTTACCTTCAATCCGCCGATAATACTTTTTGCATCATCTCCCCAAACGGCTGCAATCTCTTCTAATTTTATGCGATATCTGGGGACATACGCACCGTACGAGACAATTCCTACTTTCATGTGTTACACCTTTTTTCTGGAATTTTATTACTGATTTTACTAAGATATCTGAAATGATGATAATCAACAAACAAATCTATTGTGGTCACACTTTGCGTTCCTGAAGTGCCACCATCATTGATTTCATTAACATGTTGGTCGACATTAATGGAATGTTCTCTACCTCAGCTATTTTCTTTGCTACCGGGTCTACATCGGTTCCATCCAGACCATGAAGTACGATTACCCTGGGTTTGAGATTAGTAACCCTTATTGCAACCATAGGTGACCTGCCGGTAGAGATGCCTGTGAAAATCAATGCTCGTTCAGTACTCCAGCCATAAAGTTTTTGAAATTCATGAAATGGCATCTCAATGATGGCTTTTAAACTGTCGATGATAGTGTATCCGTATATCTGTTTTTCACTTTCTAATCCAGGTCTGTGTATGAACCTGGCATCTATGATAGTCGAAAGCTCATCAAGGGACATGGGAGTGGTATATTCGTGGATATCATAAATGATATTTGGATCATAACTCCCTGATACCATGCTTTCATATGCATGTATTTTCTTACTTCCTCGTTGCTTATCAATTTCAAGCAATGCATTGACTATTTTGCTTACAATAACCGTACCCGGCGATTTTCTCCGCCCACTCTCATAATCGCTTATAACCGAAGGGGATACTTCAAGATAGGTGGATAAATCTGACTGAGCCACATCAAAATTCACACGCCATTTTTTCATGACCTCGCCAGGTTTGTCGGACAGGGTTATTTCGCCTGCCATTTTCTCAGATAGACGGTCTTTTATGTCAGCTTCGTGCTTATCCCCTATCATTCTATATCTAATTTATCTGCACTCGATATAAACCTAACGAATGCGGTATCGACATCTGACGAAGCAGTCTTCAGGGGTCATAGCTATATAGTATTATAAATTATCATAATCAACAAGGAATGTTTTGCTTATGACAGATGCAGAAATAAAAGCCGAACTTCTGGCTGTGGGCGCTGTGGATATCGACATGGTATTGCTGGGCAATATAACTGTTCCAACTGCTGGTCCGGGAGCAGGCAAGACTGCTTTTTTCTTCAATTGGAACGGGCATAGGGTCAGGCTGTCAGTTGATGTTGGGTCTCCGCTAAGGGTTGTAGATGATAATGGCGATGTTGTGATACTAAAAGACGGCAAGGAACTTGTGCGAGGACAGATTGAAGAGGAACTCATTCACTGCCCTGAACAGGCATATATCACTATCAGTGAACGGTGTGTTTTCGACTGCAAATATTGTCCTGTACCAAAATTGTCAGGCGATATTAAAAGTCTGGACAAGATCGTAGGCATGGTGGATGAGACCAGTAAAAGCGGGAAACTACAAGCCATTTCAATCACTTCGGGTGTAGCGGATACTCCTGAGAACGAGGTTGACCGGGCTGTTGAAGCCATCAGGGCTCTTGTCAAATATGATGTGCCGATTGGTGTGTCGGTCTACCCCACAGCAGATTCAACACGTTTGCTAAAGGAAGCGGGAGCTGTCGAGATTAAATATAATGTCGAAACCATGGACCGGGAGATATTCGACCGGGTTTGCCCTGGAATGGACCTGGACTTTATCAAGGATAGTCTAAAAGAAGCGGTCAGCATATTTGGCAGGAATTATGTATTTTCTAATTTCATAGTGGGTCTGGGTGAAACAGATGAGACTGTGGAAGCAGGGCTGGAAGAACTGGCTTCAATTGATGTTGTGCCTATTGTCAGGGCTGCCGGTATGCATCCATTGCGTGAAGGAGAGATTGATATTCAGCGCCCTACTGCTCCCCGGTTGTTAAAACTGACTAAAATATTACGCCGTATACTGGATAAACACGGCCTGCGCGCTGATATGTCCCAGACCATGTGCCTGCCCTGTACCGGATGTGACATAAATCCTCATCTCGACATGTGAATGGATGATACTATGACTGATGTGCAGCTTAGAAAAGACCATATCAAGCTGCTTAATAATGAACTGACCCTCCATACCCCTGATGAGGCATGTGGTGTACTTATTGGCAGGAAGGAGCAGAGCAGCATCATTGTTAAGATTGTTTTGCCAATTAAGAACTCAAGACCGTCCGACAGGAGTTTTGAGCTGGATTCAAAGGAACATTATGAAGCCTGGAACCGGGCAGATGAAGAGGGGATGGAAATTGTAGGGGTTTATCATACCCACCCTCGTTCAAAAGCAAGTCCTTCAGCGTGGGATCGGGAAAGTATGGAGAACTACCAGATCCTGTGGGTCATTGTAGGTGTTGACGGGATCAATGGATTTGAATGGGATAGCTGTGTTAAATCGGTTGAGGTAATTGAAGTTGATTAATTCCAGTCGATTAATAATTATCAGTTAATAATTGTCGGTTAATAATTGACAATTGTGTTAGTCAATCAATTTTAATTAAATGCCCTGAAATTGAATCCATGGCATCAGCAAGCCCTTTCTTGTTATCAAAATTCATCATGACCCCATGTCGATAGCCTTTATCCTTGCCCTTCAATTTCGGGACCATTTTGACCATATTGGGTACTGCCCTCACAACGTTGTCTACAATAGAGATGGTAGCCTGTTTTGCTGTTCTGGACAAGGGGTTCAGGTCAACTGCAATAACCTGTTTTCCCATTCTCATCAAAGCTTCGCACCTGTCACCATCTTCCAGTGGCACGAACACCACATCTGCCGAATAGATTCCGTCGCGGCACACTTTGCTCCTTTGGGATTGCAGGCCGGGAATGGAGGCATCAGGCTGGGCTCCCAGCACCTGTCCTGCTCCGTGAGCCTGCAGGTGCTTGATAATTTTCAATACCCTCTCCTCGGTCCTGTAGAATAGGTTCACTTCCAATGGCGCGCCTGTTATTTCTGATAATTGCACCAGTTCAGCAGGTATCAGAGCTGCTGCATTGCCGTTCACTGAAATAATCCCCCTCTTTGCCAGAAGTATCATGGCAGAGGCAGCATATTCGGAAGCATAGGCAAAAGGTAGTGTTTCTTCACCGATAAGATAATCAAAAGCTTCACCCCTGCCTTGTGCAATCAATCCTTCCTGACTGGTAATGCCTTTTTCCACACCGCTGACTATACGATGCCTTGTCATCAGAGATAAGTATCTGGGATGGTCTGGTGGAATATCGGTCATCAAGACTATAGAAGATGGCCCGCAGATTAAAACATGTGGTTTTTACACCGGCTACCTGTTTGTCCGTGGACTTAATCGATATTGCCGGTCTTAAGAGATCTGACCATCAGATGCATAATGTTACTTATTCATACCGCTATGGCCATACGCATTTTGCACCATACGGTCGTAAGTCATGTCAATTATTGTCTCAAGATTAGAAATATCTTCCAGATTATACTTCACAAGAGTGTCCAGTGCGCCTTGGTCACCCCCCTTGTATTTGTACCACAATCTTACAGCATCAAATCCTGTAAGACCTGTTGTCTCGGTACTCCTTGCAAGGCCCAGCACGGTCTCGATATGCTTAAGTCCACCTGACAAACCAATCCTGCGCAAAGGATACATAAGGTCAATGTGCAACTGGTCGAAGCATATTTCTGGAAAATGGCAAGCGATAAATGGCAGGTCAAACCGCGCACCATTGAAAGTAATAATTGTCTTACAGCCTTCCAGTACCTGTGGAAACTCATCAAGGTCAATTCCGTTTATGAACACGCGGCTCTCGCCGCCACCGTACACCCCGATCATAGTTATTTCATCCCGGTCCCGGGACAGTCCGGTAGTTTCAATATCCAGGAATAATGTATCTGTTTTGAAATGCTGGTATGTCCGCCAGTGTTCGTTTGATGGCAGGGTACTGGCAAAATAGGTATGGTCAGATGCCCCAAGCCGCTGCCTGGATTGTTCAATTCCTTCAAGCAGTTGGTCAATCTTTGATTGTGACATGTCGATTTCATGGTGTTTTTTGCAAAACTCATCCCATGACCGTATCCCACTACTCCATATCCTTTGCTCAGTGGAAGTGCCGATACGGGGAATGTGGATATAACTGTTGGTTAGCATAATTGGTTATAGGGCTTCCCGATATAAATATCCCAACATTAATTATCCTTGAGAGTAGTATAAGTTATCATGATTAGCGCAGGAATTATCGGTGCATCTGGTTACACTGGTGGCGAACTTATGCGCCTGCTGGGTAGCCACCCTAATGTAGAAGTTGTATGTGCCACATCGCGCCGCCTTGACGGCAAACCAGTGAGCCAGACCCACCCCCACCTGATGAGCTTTACGGACCTGAAGTTCCAGAACCTTGACGCTGGAGACGTGGCAGGTCAGTGCGATGTTGTGTTCACTGCAGTACCCCATGGTAGCGCCATGGATGTGGTGCCGGATTTGTTAGATTCGGGGACGAAGGTAATAGACCTAAGTGCAGATTACCGGCTGCCACACAGTGTTTTTGAGCAAGTGTACGGACTAAAGCAAAAGGCACCACGTGATGCTGTCTTCGGGCTGGTTGAACTACATCCCGAGGTGTGCGACGCCTCATTTGTAGCCAATCCCGGATGTTACCCGACCGGAGCCACGCTGGCTGCCGCACCATTGGCTGCAGCAGGACTAATAGAGCGGGCAGTGTTTGATTCCAAAAGTGGCATATCAGGAGCCGGCGCCGAGCCGAGCCAGGTATCACATTATCCAAACATGGCAGAGAATATACAGGCATACAAACTCACCACTCACCGTCATGGTGCCGAGATGAGGCAGGAACTGGGGCGCTTTGATAGTAACATAAAGGTCAGTTTCACACCTCATGTTATTCCTTCGGTCAGGGGCATCCTGACCACTGCACACCTGTTCCTGAAAACAGGGACAGACAACTCACAGGTGTCTGATATATTTCATAAGTTCTATGAAGGAAAACCATTTATCAGGCTCATGGATGGTATTCCCATGCTGGGCCCGGTCCGTGGCTCTAATTTCTGTGACATCGGGTTCGAGATGGATGCAGATGAACAGCGGCTGGTCGTGGTATCAGCCATAGACAACCTGGTAAAAGGGGCATCTGGACAGGCGGTCCAAAACATGAACCTGATGTTCGGGCTTGATGAGACCACAGGATTGTGGAATCCGGCAATATTTCCTTAGGAAGTAATAATCATGCAGATAAAAGAAATAATGACAAAAAAAGTAATAACATGCAAACCGGATGAGCCAGTCAAACATGCTGCGCTGCTGCTCAGGGAGCATAAGATAAGTGGCATCCCTGTAGTGGAAGATGACAATGTTGTTGGCATGGTCACCGGGAGTGATATTCTAAAGTTACTTCAAGTACCTGAAAAGTCCAGCCAGTTGTGGTTGCCCAGCCCATTCGAGGTTATCGAGGTGCCTCTGAGGGAACTTATCAGTTGGGAGGAAGCAAAACATGCCCTTGATGATGTGGGTTCCAAGAGACTTTCCAATGTGATGAGCAGTCCGGTTGTGACTGCAGATGTTTCCGAGAGCCTTGAAACAGTGGCATCAAGAATGGTTAAACATAACATCAATCGGATGCCAGTACTGGACAACGGCAAACTTGCCGGGATTGTAACGCGGCAGGATATTATCTCTGGTATGGCACTGTCTGCCTGATTGGAGGTGGAACTCAATGAATGAGATTGAAGGTGGCATCTGTACTGTTAAGGGTGTCAGTGCCTGGGGTGTAAAGCAGGGTAAGTATGGTCTTGCCTTTATCAGTGCTAAGGGCAATGCAGCAGGTGTATTCACAAGAAACCGGGTTATTGCCGCGCCTCTTATCCTGACCAGGCAGCACCTTGAAGGTGGTAAACTGTCTGCTGTTATTGTAAACAGCGGTAACGCCAATGCTTTCACGGGTTTAGAAGGTCTTGAGGATGCCAGAACAATGGCTGCATTGGCAGCTGATAAACTGGGCATTGATGAAAAGAGTGTTGGTGTTGCGTCTACAGGTATTATAGGCCACAGGCTTGATATGGATATTATACAGTCCCAGTTAAACCAGGTTGAAAAAGCGCTGACTACTAGTAATGAAGGGAGTGCACAATCTGCAAAGGCCATTATGACCACTGACACTTTCACAAAAGAAGTGGCTGTGGAGCTTTCCGATGGTACACGTATCGGGGGCATTGCAAAAGGTAGTGGTATGATAGAACCAAATATGGGTACTATGCTGGCGTTTATTTATACTGATGCCATCCTGGATCAGTTAACATTGAAGCAGTGTTTGCACTCTGCTGTGGATAAAAGTTTTAATATGGTGGTGGTGGACGGGGATACCAGCACCAATGACATGACACTGATAACTGCTACAGGACAGTCGGGGACACCTGATCTTAAAAAGTTTCAGGACGGACTTGATAAGGTATGCATCACCCTTGCCCGGATGATAGCCAGGGATGGCGAAGGTGCTACCCGGCTCATCGAATCCAGGGTAAAGGGGGCCGCCAGCCACACCGATGCGGTACTGGTTGCAAAGGCCATTGTTCGCTCACCCCTGGTTAAATCGGCAATATTCGGACGTGACCCTAACTGGGGCAGGGTGGTGGCAGCAGTGGGGTATTCAGGTGCACAGGTTGAGCCTGACCATATCAGCCTGGCATTTGCAGGAATGGACAAATCTGCAGAACTGGTGATTGGGGGCAGGATACTGGAAGTTACATCAGGGACGCTTGAGGATATCATGGGCTCTGAAGAGATTATTATCAGTGTGGACCTGGGACTGGATAATGGGAGTGCCACTGCCTGGGGATGCGACCTGTCCTACGATTATGTGCGTATCAATGCCGAATACACCACGTAATTTATGGAATAAACTGAAATATCCCTTACGAAACAATGAAGTGCTAAGAGTAATATTTACAGTCCAAATTCAAGGTAGATAATGGAGGACATGCAATGAAAGTTCTGGTTAGTGATTCCCTTTCTGATAAGGGTATTGAGATATTGAAAAAGGAAGTTGATGTTGACATTAAGACTGGCATGAGCCCTGATGAACTGAAAAGCTGTATCGGGGAGTATGATGCCCTGGTGGTCAGGAGCCAGACCAAGGTGACAGCGGATGTCATTGAAGTGGCTAAAAAACTGAAGATAATCGGGCGTGCCGGTGTAGGTGTAGATAACATAGATGTGGAAGCCGCCACACAACACGGTATTATTGTGATAAATGCTCCGGAAGGCAACATGATATCGGCTGCCGAGCATACCATTGCCATGATGATGTCACTTTCACGGAACATCCCGCAGGCAAACCAATCACTCAAATCAGGAAAATGGGACCGCAAGACTTTCACCGGTGTTGAGGTCAGGGGTAAAACGCTGGGTGTTATCGGGCTGGGCAGGATTGGTGCCGAGGTGGCTTCACGTGCCCGGGGGATGAAGATGAACATTCTGGCCTACGATCCCTTCATAAGTGAGGAACGAGCCGGGGAATTGGGTGTTACGCTCACTACTGTAGATGATATTGTGTTAAATTCCGACTACATCACCGTACACACGCCACTCAACAAGGATACAAAGAACCTCATAGATAAAGAACAATTTAAAAAGTCCAAAACCGGGCTCCGTATCATTAACTGTGCCCGTGGCGGTATAATCAACGAAGAAGCCCTGGCCGAGGCCGTTGCCAGCGGTAAAGTTGCAGGTGCTGCCATTGATGTATTTGTCAACGAGCCACCTGTGGGGTCATCTCTGATTGAGCAGGACAATATCATAGTCACGCCACACCTGGGAGCTTCCACACATGAGGCACAGGTTAACGTAGCAGTGGATGTGGCAAACCAGATTATAAATTACAGTAAAGGATTGCCTGTACAGAACGCCATCAATATGCCTTATGTAAAGCAGGAGGTAATGAAAGTACTTCAACCTTACCTGCCTCTGGCTGAGAAGATTGGCAGACTGGCTGCACAGCTAATGGAAAATAAATACGAGCGCATTGAGTTGTCCTACAGCGGCGAGATTGCAGATAGGGATACCGGGCCCGTTACCGTAGCTGCACTAAAAGGGGTGCTGGAATTTGCCATGGGGTCATCAGTGAATTATATTAATGCGCCGGTGATAGCCAAAGAGCGGAAGATAAAGGTAATTGAATCAAAATCCAAAACATCTGAGAGTTATTCCAATCTGGTGATGCTACGTCTTTTCAACAACGGTGTTGTGAAGACAGTGGCCGGAACCATGGTCGGTACTAATCCCAGGATCGTGCAGATAAATGAATACAGCATAGATGTGCTACCATCCGGACACATGTTGGTTGCTTTGCATGAAGACCATCCCAACATTATCGGACCGTGCTGTATTGTGCTGGGTAAACATGATATCAACATTGCAGGCATGCAGGTTGGGCGAATCAAGGCAGGCGGCACAGCTATTATGGTGCTCAATGTAGATTCCGGTGTAAGTGAGAATATCCTTGATGAAATTCGAAGTGTAAAAGGTATTATCGATACGAAGATGGTATACCTTTAAATTATACTATTCAAAAATTATATGTAGTTTAAATGACTATATGTAGTTATTATGGAAGTATTATTTCGAGTAGTGGCTTCTGAAATAGATGTGGAAGAAATAACATCCAAAGATGATAATATCCATTTCTGTTTCAGACCCTCAGAAAAAGATGTATTCAATGTAATACGTAAAAATCCGAAAATTAAAATGATTCAGCTTCCTGTATCTTATTTCAATACCTTGTCCAATACCACGAAAAAAATACTCTCTATAAATAATATAGAGGTCAATGTGGGAAACGTCTGGGGACATAGAACTGATATTGACAAGTACAAGATTGTAGAGATTTGAACCTATATTTGATTTTTAGAATCCATAAGGCCTTTTAATACTACCAGTTTTTCAAAAAAATGCCTGGAGTCGGCTACTTTTTTCACCGACATATCCGCACCCTGCATCAGGGCGCATACTTCTTTTATGCCTGTAAGCGAGGATATTAACATCAATACCTGTCCGTTTGGGTTGAGATGTGTTCCCACTTCTTCTACAAACCGCCTGATAGTATCCCTGCCGTCGGGGCCGCCATTAAGCATAAGGTCATCCCAGCCCCCTACATGCTCATCTTCTGATGTAGGCAAGTATGGTGGGTTGAAAGCCACCATATCAAAAGTGCCCCTTATACCTGCAAACAGGTCTGTTTTTACAACGTCTATACCATTGAGGCGGGCACAGTGTACTGCATGTGGGTTGATGTCAGTAGCCACCACTTTTGGGCAGTGGTCTTTTGCAAATACTGAAACAATGCCGCTGCCACAACCTACTTCAAGCAAACTGTTCTTATCTTCGATAATTTCCAGCAGTGCATCGACCAACAGGAAACTATCCTCAGCCGGTTCATAAACATTTGGTAATATCTGCACAGTTTTGTTGCGGTAGTTGATGGATGTCATATTTCATCCCTGATGATGTTGGAAAGTTCAGCCAGTTCTTGTGGGCTGAGGGTTTCAGGGCGGCGTTGCAGTATTGCTTTATCCAGTCGTGATATATTATCAATTGGAATACCCAATACGGATATCGCAGAAATGATGGAATTTTTCAACATTTTCCTGCGTTGCCCGAATACTACCTTTAACAATCTGTTAAAGAAATCCAGGTCGTTGACTTGATATGGCGCTTCCCTGGGTGTGAGTTTTAATATGGCGGATTTAACCCTGGGTTGAGGTTTAAAGGCTGAAGGGGGTACATTTTCCAGCATTTCGATGTCTGCATGATACTGTGCTGTCACTGAAAGTCTGCTGTAATCTGGAGTTCCGGGGGTAGCTAGCATGCGTTTTGCAAACTCCAACTGGTACATCAAAACGGCATATTCAAATCCGGTATCAAGCAGCTGGAAGGTAATTTCTGAAGATATTTGGTAGGGTAAGTTTGACACTACCTTGTTAAAATATGGTAGTTTGACCTTTAGTGCATCCCCGTGTATCACGGATACATTAGAATTTTTATACATTAATGCCAGTCCATCTGCAAGGTTGCGGTCTAATTCGATGGTAACTACACTACCGGCAGCTTCGGCCAGTTTTTTTGTAAGAATACCGTTACCACCGCCGATTTCCAGAACGGTATCCGAAGCTTTCAGGTCTGCGTAGCGGATAATCCTCTCAAGTATACGCTGGTCAATTAAGAAATGTTGTCCAAGCCTGGGCTTCATCGGATGTGACTACGTGGTTTTGGCGGGGTTGTAAAAAGACGGTACTTTACATTCTCTTCCTTTAATTCATCGATTATCCTGTGGACTATCAATTTCTCTGGAGTATGCAGACCCTTAACCCTACCTGTGAGTTCCTTAAAACTTTGGAAATCTCCTTTTTTTCGTTCATCTATGATGCCCCACATAAGTTTTTTGCCGATACCGGGAAGTAGCTCCAGCATGTGAAGCCTGTTTGTTATGGGATAAGCATCGTTGAAAAAACTGACATATTTTGATTCGTTCCCAGCTATAACGCTTTCCAGGATATATGGTAGTTCAAGTTGTGCTCCATGGGTGAGTTCATTGTAATTAATTCTACGCTTGACATGGTCGATAATATCCCGGTCACCTTCACCTAGATACACCTTGTCCTGGGTTTCAGTTACAGCTCCCTCTTTTGGTATTAGTTCCATAAGCACGAAATGTGATTCACCTACCGACTGTACCAGTGGTTTTTTCTGGTGCAATGGCCTGGAATCTTCCGGACTTCCATAGGGTAAATAATCCAATACATATGCCCAATCTTCACTTTGAGGTTTTTTATCCAGTACCATACATATCCACTCCCAAACTTATATCCAAATAATATTTTAATACAAATAGGATTTAAATTTTATTCGTAGCATTACATATAAACTTTTACATTTTTTAAGTGATAAATCTAATAGGCTGCAGTAACAGTATCTAAAATCTGTGTAAGTTCATCTTCGGAGAGCGTGAATCTTTCCTTTGCGTATATTGACCGTATCTCATCAAAGGAAGTCGGCATAATATCGGCAAGACGAAATGCAATCTCTGGTTTCATTTTCTCAAGTTTGAGCAGTTCTTCCACTAATTTCTTGGAACTGGCTCCGTCTGTCTTGGAGGAATGTTCTGCATGGTTGATAGCTCTTCTGAGTTCATATCCCAGTTCCATTTCCTTTTCAGCACGAATCTCCCTGATATCTACCAAAATTTCCTTTGCTTCTGCAAGGGTCAACATTTCTTCGTCAAATACCTGTTTAACTATCATAGAAAACTACCTGGATACCTGTGTATCCGTAATCATACCTGCGGGCGTAGATGCTGGGGGAACAGGATAACCTGTTTTGTGGCGTTCCCGTCACTGACTGCTACAATATATGCACGGCCTCGTTGTCCGAGTACTTTACCCGTCTTCCCATGGAATTTTGGATTGGACATACCTCTATGAACACTGGGATCCAGTTTTATGTGGACGGATTGTCCAACTTCAAATTCCTGGATGGCACGTGATACGGGGCTGAGCCCTCTTTCCCGTACGGATTTCTTCAGTTTATCTCTGGTCTTCCTTCTCTCGCCGTGTGATTTTGACAATGTTATATCCTCCAATTAAGTTAAATGAATGTTCCTTCTACTTTTATTACGTCCAGTTCGGTAACTTTTGCCTCAACACCCAGACTATGGGCAAGACTGGGTACTGTACGGCCTTCGTCCCCGGATACCAGTTCTTTCACGTATAGTCCTCCCTGGCAGCTTACCACTATGGTGGCTTTAAAGCCGTCGGAGGATATTTGTTCCAGTTCAATATTGTGTATCGTGCGCACCCGATCAAGGTCAGCCCTGCGGTGGGATACCCTTGTAGGTGTTCTCTGGTTTATGGGAGTTCTGGCAAGTACGTCAATAGCTGATATAAGCTTTTCTTCTGATACCTGACCTTTAAATGTAACTCTTAATCTATAAACTTTATCTGCTTTAGTCTGTTTGATGGCTTCTACTGCCCGGTGGGACACAAATTTGAGTCCTTCGACTTCCACTTTACCTGCTGCATGACGGTTAATCCTATGCTGTAGCCTGGTAAGGTCAATGTGGCGACGTAGTGGTTCCTCGGCTTCCACTATAAATGGCCTGCCGTTCCCCAGCATCAGGGCATCTATATCTTCCCTACCCGCACCGTGGAATACAGTATCTACAGACTCAGTAGCTTTTATCACTTCAGGTTGAATAAGTTCATCCACTGATTCGGGGTACATGGCTCCTGTGAAATTACAGCGCTCACATCCCCTGCCGCGGCATTCACGGCATGGCCAGCGGGTCTGGGGTATACCACGTACCATTTTGCGGTACCGGCCGAAAATATACAGTGAGCGTATTTCAAGTTCTACATTCTCACGGTTTATGTCCAGCAGTGCTGTGATGTGGGGAGTCTTAAGGTCGGCCTTTTTGCCTAGCATGGCCTCTACACGCCTGCCTACTTCACGGTTCATCTCGGTCTTAAGGGGCTCTGACCACCCTGTACCTGACGCGGCCCATAGTATCTCTTCATTTTCGATGAGTAGGCCCGAAGGGCGGGTGCCAATGAGAAATGTATCGAATTCATAACCTTCAATGGCGTCGACCACCCTGTCAGCCCAGGCATCAAGCTGTTCGAACAGGCCGTTGCATACCCAGCATTTATCAAGTGCACTGTCCATTTCCAGGCTTTTCCTGGCATGTACACTGCTATGTGATAGCAACTTTAGCATAGAATCATCTGAGGTCTCAACGCGTGTTTGATCCGCTTCCATTGCAAGTGAAAGTTTTACTGCAGCTCCACGCTGGTCGTTGGACAATCCTGTTGAGAGCTTGGCGAACATTCGTCCCATGCAGTGGTCGCATATCGGACCTTCTTTTAAAATTGTAGATGCGGTCTCTGGTATGTTACTTGTCATATTAATTCTCAATAGTAAGTCACTTAATAGTGTGGTGGTAGTCTAAAAAGGTTTCTAATTGAGGGATATCTGAAATGAATGAAAATTTGGTACTGAGTAGCTAAATTTGCCAATGAGGATTTATTCCAGAAGTCATATTTTAGTAAGTGGATACCACATTTTTTAATAAATTGGGTAGGTCAATATTATATGGAATTTTTCATCTGAACATGCCATGTGCAAACAATATGCAAATAATGTGTCAATTATTTAACAAACCATTTGGAAAACATATCAATCTCAAAGTACCCGTGTAGTGGTTTCAAGTTCGATACCTTTGGACGTGATTTCAAAACTAATGGACCGATTAGGTACAATAAGTCCTCGCATTTTCCTTATAACCAGCCCCCGTTCAATCTGTGAACCACGTTCTTTTACATAAAACTCAATTACACCATCTGACATGTATTTCAGGGTATTTATGGTAATGTCATCATGCAAACCTGCCCCTACCAGCACAAGATGGATGCCACCGGTAAGTTTACCGATAGATGACATAAGTTCAATAACCTCAATAACTGAATTAATATCATAAGTCCTGAGGAAATATGATATGGAATCCAGAACACCCCTGTAATGGGGACCATGGCTTTGGATGATAGTATTCTTTAACTGGCTAAGGGGGTCTATCCTCTGCTTAAGGAACTCTTTAGGAGACATTTTACGTTGCAATTCTGCAGGGAGAATACTGATAAACCTGGGTGTATAGGCATCTATGAATTTAGCGTGTCCACTTTGTTCATATTTTTCAATATCCCATGCGAATTGTTTCATATCACCCCTTATTTCAGAAATATAGTGGTCTGAGGCAAAATAAAAGGCATTTTCATCTTTTAAAAGCCCGCCGTACATGAACTGTTTTGTGAATATTTCGGCTCCAGCTCCAGATTCGGCAATCAGGAGAAGTGTAGTACCTGGTGGTATGCCACCCCCCATCTGTACATCCAGACCTAACACTCCTGTTGTCTTCAGTGCTTTTTCCGGGCTTTCGAACGTAAAATCCATTTTTAAAAACCTTATTAATTTTTAATAAATGTGTCGATACAATGCTATAATAACTTTTTTGGATTCGTGTATCTAAAATCCATGAACAAGAAACGGTGCAGCAATCATGAATATCAGTGATGCAAGCATCAGGATTGCAAATGCTTTGGCAATTTTCTCAGCCAATTCGCCCATCTGTTCCCCTTTACTGAATACACGTGCAAGTATTGAATGAACTGTATCCTTGAACACATGCCCCCCATCCAGGGGTAACATGGGCAGGCAGTTAAACAATCCCACATAGAAGTTCAGCCAACCAATCCAAAGCAGGGAGTTGGCCAGCCAGAACACGCCTACACCCAGTGGTGCGGCCAATCCGATGGGTTCATAGAACATGGAAAGTGTCCCACTGAATCCCTGGAAACTCCCTATAAAAGGATTGGGGAATGGAAGTACTAAGATAATAATCCAACCTGCCACACCTCCCATCATCTTCGGAATCATCTGCAAGAAGTGTAATAGTTCCCTGGCCGGATATTCTCCCACAGACAAGCCAGTAGACCTTGAAATAACTAAAGTTGAAAACTCGCTGATACCAATAAAGCCCTTATCTTCCCCGGATGGGTCACCTGTCAGGTTAATGGTATAATTGACTTTTTCATTATCAGTGAGGATACCCAGGGTAATCTCCTGTCCTTTAGTGGTATTTGCCATATAATCAAAAAAATCCAGTATATTATTTATTGAGATGTTGTCGATACTGGTTATCAACATACCCCCCATTAATCCTGCTTTTTCTGCAGGCATTCCAGGGACGATATTTTCGAATCTCGCTCCGCTGATAATGCCGTTTATTTCAGGTTCAGGTGTCAAAACAATCTCTTGTAATTGTCCGTCCTTTTTTGTACTCAATCTTAGAGATTCATTGGAGGGACGGGAATCAACATATGTGTAGAACGCTGAGGCATTATCTATCTTGTTACCGTTAACATGGGTTATGAGGGTAAGGTCGGTCAATCCCACCTTATCAGCAGGTGACCCCGGTACCACATCCGTTATCATAACATTGGTCACAACACCGATGTTTCCTATCACAATAAAGAACAGTACGAAAGCTACAAGGGCGGTCACGAAATTAGCCATTACTCCGGCTGAAAGTATCCGCACCCGCTGCCTGCGGCCAGCAGGCTTATTGTCAGGTTGTTTTTCAGTTTTTTCACTGTCACTTTCATCATCAGTTATACCAAACAGTTGTCCTTCATCAGGTTCAGCGAACCCGCCAATAGGAATAAGGACCATTATAATCCCCATTGATTTGACTTTTACATCTTCCACTTTACAAAGAATGGCATGTGAGAACTCATGCACTATCAGTGTGACCACAAGTCCGATAATACCCCATACCAGAGGAATGAACTGGTTAATCCCAGGTAGCAGGAAAATGTTCCTGAGTTCATGTAGTTCACTGGGAGGGGGCATTGTTTCCTGCTGTAGTGAAAATAACAATGCAATATCGGAAAATATGATAAGTGCGAACATCAGGAACATGCCCAATAGCATTAAGGGAATTCCCACATCAGCAAATACACGCCAGAAACCCTTTATGCTTGCAACACGGTCCAGGAACAGCTGTCCTTTTGTAGTGCGTATCATCAACAAAGGACCGTGATTGGTGATATTGTACCGCTCAAGTATACCATATTGCTTCAATATAAGCACAGTTTGCCAGTATATGGCAATTATCAGCAGGATTTTCCAGTATGACTCAATAAAAGTTATTATAAAATTTGATTCGCTCAATGATATGGGTCTCCAGATACTGGGTTCTTTCTAATATCAGGTATACAATATATCACAAGATTTTTAAACTTATTCATATATTATATTAGATAATCTTGTTTTCTATAGTATATGTAACCACAGGCAGCATGGAAGAGGCACGGGAGATTGCAAAGACTCTTGTTGAGATGAAACTTGCTGCTTGTGTCAACCTCTTACCTATAGTGTCAATATACCGATGGGGAGGTATTCAGGAAGAGAATGAAGTGGCCATGGTCATTAAAACCACATCTGAGCAAATAGGGAACATCGAGAAGACCGTAAAGGAGATGCACAGTTATAACGTGCCTTGCATAATATCATTTAGCATTGATGGAGGTTCAATGGAATATCTGGATTGGATAGATGATAATGTAATGTCTTTGGGCACTTTCAGGAAGAACTGATATTTACTGCAGTATTTACCTTTAATCTCATTTTCACACTTTATTATTATCTATTTATATTTCTGTTGGCATAATAGCCGTTGCTTTGTTTTCATTCTAAAAACGAATATATTGTCAACAATTCCGTAAAAATATAAATTCCGATTCACCATTTAATCTGGAGATGATACAATTTTGTTATATGTATATTTGATTGCGTTAAATTAATTTTATTATGATGTACCGTTCAGGTTGTTGCTTATTCCGAACAAAAGATATTTATAGAACCACAAACACTCATTACCACCGAAATTTAATAGGAGGCTATCAATTTTATGGCAGGACAATTAGGTGGACAGCCAATATTCATATTGCGAGAAGGAACCGAACGCTCAAAGGGCAGAGAAGCCCAGAATAACAATATCATGGCAGCTAAAGCAGTAGCCAATGCCGTAAGAACTACTCTGGGACCGAAAGGAATGGACAAGATGCTTGTAGACGGCTTGGGAGATGTAGTGATTACCAATGATGGTGTTACTATACTCAGAGAAATGGATATCGAGCATCCAGCAGCCAAGATGGTTGTGGAAGTAGCCAAGACCCAGGATGACGAAGTGGGCGACGGTACCACAACCGCTGCAGTACTTGCAGGAGAATTGTTGAAGGTATCCGAGGAACTACTGGAACAGAATGTACATTCTACGATTATTGCCAGCGGTTACAGGATGGCTGCAGATAAGACAGCAGAGATACTCAAGACAATTGTGATAGATGTTGATGAAAACGACGATGAAACATTACTGAAGATCTCGAACACTGCAATTACTGGCAAAGGTGCAGAAAGCTCAAAGGACAAGCTTTCAAAATTGATAGTTACAGCTGTAAAATCTGTTGTTGAAGAAGAAAGCGGCAAGAAAGTGGTGGACATCGACAATATCAAGATGGAGAAAAAAGTCGGTGCCAGCGTTGAAGAATCAGAACTCATTGAGGGTATGGTAATTGATAAGGAACGTGTCCATCCCAATATGCCAAAACAGGTAAAGGATGCTAAGATAGCATTAATAAGTGAACCTGTGGAGTTCAAGAAGACCGA
>JAGLRT010000110.1 GCA_023136155.1 Methanosarcinales archaeon | reverse complement strand
CGATCAGAGCAAAGGTGTGCAAAAGACAGATCGTGTGTTATCAGAAGCACTGCTTTGTTTGCCCTCACCTGTTCTTTAATCACCTTTGAAAGATATGATTTAGTTACTGCATCAACGGATGCGACCGGTTCATCCAGCACAAGAATATCCGGATCAGTAATCAATGCCATTGCCATTAGAACTCGCTGCCTTTCACCAGCACTTATCTGATGTGGAAATAAGATATCCCGACCTGGTTTTATTTTCATAAATTCAAGCATTTCATTGGATCTATCCAGCGCAGTATTGCGGGATTCTCCATTCTTAATCAGTGGTTCAGCAATCTGGTCAATGATCCTGTGAAGTGGGTTCAATACATCTCCGTAATTCTGGAACACGATTGAGATCTTGTTCCACCTTATATTTTCCATTTCTTCATCAGTCAAATCAGTTATATCGAGGTCATCAAGGAGAATCTTTCCTGACATATAGGCATTGGGAGCCAGCAGTTTCATGGATGCAAGCGATAGTGTGGTTTTTCCGGAACCCGACTCACCGATTACAGCAACACACTCCCCTTTATTAATTTCCAGGGATATGTCCTCCAGCCCAATGATGGTATTAGCACCACTATCTTTCGATGTGTCAGAAATTCCATATTTTATATTTAAATCTTTAAATTTGAGTGCCATGATCTCTCCTTAATCTTGGGTCAGATATTTCTTCTACTGCATACGATATAAAAGCAAGTGATATGATGATTAATGAAAGTGAGAGAACTGGCGGAAGCAGCCAGTTGAACCAGATATCCAGATACAGGTGATGTGTTGCATAACTTATCATGATCCCAAGACTTTTTGTACCAGGGTCGAATATTCCAAGAAACGACAATCCGGCTTCCATGAATATTGCAATCTTCGCCTTTGTGATAAAACCCATTGCATAAAGCGGAAAAAGTTCTGGGATTATGTGTTTGTGCATGATATATAATGTCGATGCGCCCATATTCTTTGCTGCCTTTATATGGAGTTTTGTCTTAAGTGAGAGTGTTTGAGCACGGATCCCTCTTGCAACGGTCTGCCATGTAATGAGTGATAATGTGATAATCAAAACTAAAAGTGAAGGCTTGAAGTATGCTGCAATCAATATTAGTATCAAAATTGAAGGTATCGCAAGCAATGCATCTGCAATCCTCATGACAATAATATCATATGTTCCGCCGATCAATGCAGTAGAAACACCAACTAAAATCCCGATAGTACAGGCAATGGTTGCAACAGAGACTCCAAAGAATACCGATGTCCTGAGTGACCACAGCAATTCGCTGAATATATCATAACCTATATCGTTAGTTCCTAAAAAATGATCTATTGATGGCTGTTGTAAATAGTGGAAAGAATAATCCCATGGATCATGGGGTGCAATGACAGGAGCAAGGACTGCTGATGTGGATAAGAACAATAGTATTACTAGCCCGATGACCCCAATCTTGTTTCTTTTAAATTCCTGAAAAAATTTAGTATGCATATTCTATCCTCGGATCAATCTTTGCATAAAGTACATCCACAAGAATATTGACCCCAAGTACAATAAGTACCGAAACTGTAAGGATCCCCTGAATCAGTGGCAGGTCACGATTAGATATTGCTTCATATGTCAGGAGTCCGAGTCCGGGATATGCAAATATCGTTTCAATAAAAAGCACGCCTGTTATAACGAAGGCAATTCTGATGCCAATACGTGTAAAAAATGGTAGTATTGCATTCCTTGCAGCATGATAATACTTTATTTTACGCTCCCTGAGACCCTTTGCACGAGCTGTGAGTATAAACGGTTCATTTATCGTAAGTACCATGCTGTTCCTGATCATGAGATAATCACCCGGGATCTGTGACAGAGTGAGCGTTGCCAGCGGTAGAGCCAGATGCATCAGGATGTCAAATATGTGTGCAATACCCTGTGCATTTGAATAAGGTGTCATTGCACCTGCGGTCGGAAACCATCCGAAGTTTAAACTAAATATCATAAGAAACAGGACACCAAGTACAAGGGATGGAACTCCATCGATCAAAAGCATGGAAACAAGTAACCACCGATCGGTTCTGCTTCCCCGTCTCCATGAACTCTCAACACCAAGTACAATCCCGACAGTAGCTGATAAAATGAATGACATACCTATAAGCAGCAGTGTCCATGGTAATGCATTCATAATAAGATCAGTCGTAGATGCATGGCAAATATAGGAATATCCGAGGTTCCCGTGTGCGAGCTGTGTAAGATAAGTGATAAATTGTTCATGGAGTGGTCTGTCAAGGCCGTGGAGATTGATCAGTTCGTTGTATAGTTCCTCAGTTATCAGTATTTCTGAACCACTGTACATCGCAAGTATCGCATCACCTGGCAGGAGGCGTGGGAGTAAAAAATTGAAAAAAATAAGGAAAAAGATGGTAAACAGATAGACTGTTACCATCTTTAATTTCCTGTCCCACTTCATTGGTTATTGATTCCTTCTAATCCTTTTTACATAGAATGCAGCAAAGATTGCGAACACAGCTAATAATGGCATCATAGGTGTATCCTGTGTATCATCCGTCGTCTCCATTGCTGCAACAGTCTGCACGATATCCTCATCCTCTTGAGCATGTGACCCTATCATGGCAATTTTATTCTGAGGAATAGGGATACCTTTGGAGACTCCACCTAACGTGTAGAACCATTCAACCCCAGCATCAGGGTTATAGGCATAATACCATGTCGGATAATACAGTGATATTGCCGGAAGTTCCCTTGCATAGACATTCTGGGCTTCAAAAACAGCTTCCTGTCTTTTTACCGGATCCATCTCATGCATAAGATCGTCAAGCAGACTGTTCAATTCTTCGCTTTTATTGTATCTGGCAGTGTTTGGACTGGCTTTTGATCCAGGAACCTGTATGACCTTCTCATATAATATCTTCGGATCACCGCCAATGCCCCCATGTCCTGAAATTGCAAGATCGAAATTCCAATTTATCACTTTTTGATCAGCAATCTTTGTTTCGAGAGATATCAGGTCTACCTGTATCCCAACCTTTTCGAGCTGATTCTTCAATATCTCGCCATCACGATCAGGTGTGGACTGTCCACCAGTTCCGATCATTGAGACAATTACCTCAAAGGCCAGTGGCTCATTGTCCCTGTAAAAAATTCCATCCTTCAATTCATAACCAAGAGATGTAATCATTTCCTTCGCTTTCTCAGGATCATACGGGTAGTCCAGAACATCCGGATTTGCCCATTGGCTCTCTGATGAGATCAAACCGTAACTTGCAGGTTTCCCGTATCCCCGAAGTGATTTATCTACAAATTCATCCTGATTTATAGCATAAGCCAGGGCCTGCCTGAATATAATATTGTCGAGAGGCTCCTTGTTGTGGTTTATCATTAGGTTCTTGTTCCAGTAGTGAGGGCCTGCGATTGCAACAAAGCCTTCTTCGGTTAGAGTTTCAGCCATATCTGCCTTTATTGATGCAAAATCTACTTCACCACGTTGCAGTGCCATCTGGGGGTCACCTGCTTTCATATAGATCAATCGATCAATATTTGGTTTTCCAAGGTGATATTCATTAAATGCTTCATAATGATATGTTCCGTGTTCTTTGCTAAAATCAACATACTTAAATGGACCACAGCCTATGAATGCGTCTGGTTCCACATAGTCAATTGGATTCTCAATATCCTTCCAGATATGTTCTGGCAGGATTGGCATTGTACCGCCAATATCTTCCATGAAAGGCGCATATGGACCATTCATATAAATCTTTACAGTATGTTCATCAATGGCCTCAGCCCGATCAACACTGTCAAGAACAACCCAGCCATAAGGATGTTTCTTCATGTACTCAATGGTAAAAGCTACATCATTTGCTGTAACAGGCTCCCCATCATGCCATTTTGCATTTTTAACAAGATTGAAGATATACGTTTTCTCTTCTGGAATATATTCCCAATCTTCTGCCAGCAAAGGAATCAAGTCAGAGGTTTCATCTTTCCATACAAGAGTGTCAAAAATGAAATGCATTCTCAAATACCCAGGTCCTCGCCCATAAGCCAGATATGGGGACGGATGCCCCCAATCACCGGTTTTATCTGCTATCCTGATCTCATTTTCTATAGCTGCACAAATTGAGGGTGCAAACATACATGAAAATAAAATAAATAAAACAAATGATACAATCATTGTATTCTTAATAATGGTCATTTTATTTCCATCCTGTAAAGATATTCTCAGGAATTGTTTTGGGTCAACCCTTCAAAACATGGAATACAATGAGCTTCACCGTTTAGCAGCTTGACTCTTG
>JAGLRT010000011.1 GCA_023136155.1 Methanosarcinales archaeon | reverse complement strand
GCTTCTTTAATATTTTCCAAAGCTTCTCCTTTGGTATCTCCTTCACTTATTGCGGCAGGAAGTTCTAAACATTGGACTGTATATCCACCTTCATCAGATTCTTCAAGTTTTACAGTAAATTGCATGTTCAATAATTGGATTTGTAGTTATTTAAGTATTGCAGAAAGAATCTGTTTCAAAAAAAATTGCATTCTATTAGATGACAATTCAAGCCTTTTAAGAAATGAAAAATGAGGTTTTATTTCATTTGACTTAACGAGCATAAATCCCCCTATCTTGCAGTCACGGTATACCTCACACAAATGTAACGAGGCCTGTATATAGCGATTAAAGGAATATTCCCAATCCCACATTCTACAATACATGCTATTATTAATTAACTTTTCGAACGTGCTGCCCACCAACTACAAAAACTACCCTGAACATCCCTGAAGGCTGACCCCCAACCATTACAAATAACTAGACAAAAGGCAGCCCGCATGATAAAAACATTAATGCCCGACTGTCAAAAACTTTCATGTACATTATTCAGATAACATCTCACCCATCCACTAATTTTTTGTAATATCTCTCCTTTTCACTAAAAATACATCCACAATAGGGCTGGCGGTACAGTCCCTGGTCCCTGCACATCTGGTAGGTTTCCCTATACCCCGGCCGGTAGTCACTGTAATAGAACTCCACACCGTAATCTGATGCAAGACCCTCACCAATATCCTTAATCATCTCATGTTTCTGGTAAGGGGATATGAGCAATGTAGACGTGAACACAGGAATACCCATATCAGATGCCTGCCTGGCCGCTGCCTCCAGCCTGAGGGTATAGCATAGTTGGCACCTGTCATCCACCTCAAGCGCCTGTTTGATAAAATCCTCAAGCATATACTCGTCACGGTACACCACATCCAGTTCCACGGCCTCAGCATACTGCTGCAATGTCTCCAGTCGGCGGCGGTATTCAGTGAAGGGATGGATGTTTGGGTTATAGAAATACCCCACAGGATCGAAACCTCCGTCTCGCAACGCCTGTACTGTATATGTGGCACAGGGGGCACAGCAGATATGTAGCAGCATTTCCATGTTCATTTCACCAACGTTAATGTTAATGTTTATTGGAACCGAATCATATAATATTATATTGTGGGCATTATGGGCATAATTGCATTATTGCATTATGGCTATTATTGCGGGGTTGGTAAATATTGGAACTCTCTGATAATGCACAAAGGGTGCTAAGGCACAGATACCTGCTAAAAGATGAACATGGCAATGTAAATGAAACGCCTGATCAAATGTTTTGCAGGGTTGCCAGTTATGTGGCATCTGCAGACGACCTGTACGGAGACATGACAGGTTCTGAGCAGGAATTTTACTCTATCATGTCCAACCTTGAGTTCCTGCCTAACTCCCCCACCCTGATGAACGCCGGTACTAGCATCAAACAGCTTGCAGCCTGCTTTGTCCTGCCGGTTGGGGATTCACTTGTTGAGATATTCGAGGCCCTGAAGAATACGGCTATCATTCACCAGAGCGGCGGTGGTACGGGTTTTAATTTAAGCAGGTTGCGGCCAAAGGGTGACATCGTGGGCAGTACCGGCGGGATTGCCAGCGGTCCGGTTTCTTTCATGAAGGTGTTCGATGCCGCCACCCAGGCTATCAAACAGGGGGGACGCCGCCGGGGTGCAAATATGGGGATTTTGAGTGTTGACCATCCCGATATTGTGGATTTTATTACTGCGAAGCACGAGCCTGGTCTGCTGACTAATTTCAATCTGTCTGTGGGAGTGACAGATACTTTCATGGATGCAGTTGAGGCAGGGCAGTCATTTGGACTGGTGAACCCACGTAATGGTGAGGTCACAGAGCACAGGGATGCCATCGAAATATTCAATCTTATGGCAGCTTCGGCATGGAAAAGTGGTGAACCTGGTCTGCTGTTCCTGGACCGTATCAACCGGGATAACCCTACCCCGGGGCTGGGAACAATTGAAGCTACCAATCCTTGTGGAGAACAGCCCCTTTTGCCTTATGAGGCCTGCAACCTGGGTTCAATAAACCTTGAAAGAATGATAGATGGCGGGAACATTGATTATGATAAACTGGGCCGTACCGTGGATATTGCAGTGCGGTTCCTGGACAACGTGATAGACCTGGAACAGTTCCCGCTTGAGAATATCGACCGGATGGTTAAGGGAAATCGTAAGATTGGGCTGGGTGTGATGGGGTTTGCGGATATGCTAATGCGCTCGGGCATTGCATATAATTCCCCTGAGGCTGTGGAACGGGCTAAGGAAGTCATGACATTTGTGTATAACCGGGCCGTGCAGGCGTCAGAAGAGATTGCACAACGTCGGGGTGTGTTCAGGAATTTCAAGGACAGTGTTTATGACAAAAATGGCATGCCTGAGGTGCGCAATGCCACGCGCATAACCATTGCACCCACAGGTAGCATCAGCCTGATTGCCGGATGCAGCAGTGGCATCGAACCCATCTATGCGGTATCGTATGTGAAGACCGTAATGGATGGTGAAAAACTTGTGGTCACGAATCCTTACTTTGAACAGATAGCTAAGAAAGAGGAATTCTATTCACCTGGATTGATGGAGTGTATTGCATGCAGGGGCTCGGTTCAGGGTATGCCTGATGTGCCGGAAGCTGTGCAGCGATTGTTTATTACATCTCATGATATGGGATACAAGTGGCATGTTCGCCTGCAGGCCGCTTTCCAGAAATTTTCAGATAATGCAGTGTCCAAGACCGTTAATTTCAGGTACGATGCTACAAAGGAAGATGTGGGCAGGGCATTTAAGCTGGCATATACGCTGGGATGCAAAGGCATCACGGTATACAGAGACCGCAGCCGGAATGAGCAGGTGATGACCACAGTTGAGGGCTTGCAGCAGGATTGTGATTATTGTGGAGCTTTGCTGAATCCTACGTGATGTATGTGTTTGTTCAGTATTCGATATTTACAAAACTATTATTACCTTTCAACTAATTCTAATAAATATGAGCACAGCTATTGACAGAGAAATAATAACACATTTAATGCAAATAGAAGGGCAGCTCAATTTAATAAATTCAAAAATAGATAATTTTCTTGATTTCGAAGAAATTTCAGTAGATGAAATGAAAGAACTCAATGAAATTGAAGACGATATGAAAAAAGGTAATAAAATATCTATCACTGACCTTTCATGACTATTAGATTATTCTTAAGTAAAAATGCTGCTGGTTTTCTTGAAAGTATTTCTAATGACGACAAACACAGGATTGTCGAAAAATTAAAACAACTGGAAGTAAACCCCTATGCCCTGCCTTATAAGAAAATAAGAGGTCGAGAAGGGACTTACCGCATAAGAGTGGGGGACTTTAGGGTTATTTTCTCAGTTCATGAAAATGAAATCCTGATTCTAAAGATTGGACGAAGAGAAGGGATTTACAAGCAATGAATTTGCCGAAACTCTTGTCATTAATACTTTTCAACTACGTACCCTGCCCTGCTATTTTATACTAACTTATATCGAAACCGCAGCCACAGTGAGCAGGTACTGACCACAGTTGAAGATGTGCTGCAGGATTGTGATTATTGTGGAACTGTGCTGAATCCGGGCAGTGTCCTAGATTAGACCGCA
>JAGLRT010000109.1 GCA_023136155.1 Methanosarcinales archaeon | reverse complement strand
ATAAGATTGCCTCCACATTTGTCAAATACAGAACAAAACCAGGAAAGGAACGACTTGGCAACATCATAGAACTTGTAGGAGAAGGACAGTTTGTCAGAGAAGTTCTTAATGAGTGAAATGCCTATAAAGGGAGGTTTTTTCCTCCCTCTATGGTAATTAAACAAAAAGAGCGTACAATTCATGAGCAATGTAACGCTTTTAATCTGCTGGTAATGTACCGATTAAGATGAGACTGAAAATATTTTATGACAACGAATCAGAGGATGGTTTTGTCAATGGGTGGGGTTTTTCCTGTTTAGTTGAAACAGGAAAAAGAAAGATCTTGTTCGATACCGGCTGGGATGGTAATGTTCTACTTTACAACATGGGAAAATTTGGGGTTACTAAAGAGGATATCGATACAATTGTCATTTCACATGACCACTGGGATCATATGGGGGGCTTAACCCACTTACTGCATCCGGATGTTACAGTTTATGTTCCTAATTCGTTTTCCAGTGAATTGAAGAAAGAGATAAAACAAAGAGCAGGTGATGTGAAGGCAACTGGACTGAAAAACATCGCTCATGATGTATATATTGCAAGTGAAATGGGGGATAAAATTAAAGAACAGGCCATATTATTGAAAATTGACCAGGGTATTGTGGTTGTTACGGGCTGTGCACATCCGGGTTTGGAGAACTTCATTGATGAGGCTAAAGATTTCGGGGAGCCGTATGGGGTGATAGGCGGCTTTCATAAATTCAATAATTTTGAATGTCTGAATGATATTTCCATGATAATACCCTGTCATTGCACTCGATACAAAGATGAGATTAAAACGATTTTTCCAGATCAATATATGGAATGTAAAGCAGGACAGATTATTGATCTTTAGATGATAGCATGAATACGCTGTTACAACTAAAAAATTATTATATTATAGGAGTTTGATGCAATGAACGTTAAACTTGACTGCATATTTTGTATCCAAAGGCAGGCACTTGACGCCGTAAGATTAACAATTGATGATATTGGAAAGCAAGAGAAAATCCTTAGAGTGGCAATAGCCGGGCTTTTAGAAATAAATTGGAATACCATTCCACCTGATATTGCAGATGCTGTTTACAATATAATCAGAAAAGAAAGCATGGAAGATGATCCCTATAAAGATATCAAAAAGAAATGCAATGACTATGCAATGGAAATGTATCCTGAGTTGAAAAAAATTGTAGACCAATCCACGACACCCCTTTTAACTGCCGCAAGACTGGCCATAGCAGGAAATGTGATAGATTATGGAACCGGATCAAATTTTGACATCAATAAAACCATCTCACGTGTGCTGGAACAGAAATTCAGTATCGACCATTTTTCAGAATTCGTAACTAATCTTGAAAAGGCTGAAAATCTTGTATATTTGACAGACAATGCCGGTGAAATTGTATTCGACAAGATACTGCTTGAAACGATTATTAGTAAATATAAATTCAAAAATATTTCGTGTGCTGTAAAAATAACACCTTTTATCAATGATACCACTTCTCAGGATGCTGAATATGTTGGTATTGATAGATTGCCGGGTGTTAAAATCATTAATATTGAAGTCGATGGAAGTAGGCAAAATCATTCAGGCAAAACATTTCCGGATATTATTGCAGAAAATAATATGATAATCAGTAAAGGACAGAGAAATTATGAAACTCTCCCTGATATTCAAAAGATATTCTTTATGCTCATAGCAAAATGCCCATTAATTGCAAAAGAACTGGGAACACAACAAGGAGATATTATTTTAAAAAGAGGTTCAGGATAATATGTATGTTTATGGTCCTGTTCCCTCCAGAAGGTTGGGGCGATCACTGGGAGTGAGTCCCATACCACTAAAAACCTGTTCGTACAACTGTATCTACTGTCAATTAGGCCAAAAGGGCAGGGTACAGGTAAGACGTGAAAGTTTTTATCCAAAAGAAGAAATACTGTCTGATATTGGAAAAATAGTAAATTCTCCAAATATTGATTACATTACATTTGTTGGAGACGGTGAACCAACACTATGCAAAGACCTTGGTTGGTTGATTGGCCAGTGCAAAGAAAAATGGCATAAACCTGTGGCTATAATCACAAACAGTTCTCTCTTATCCATGGAAGATGTAAGGCATGATTTGAAAAACAGCGATGTGGTGCTTCCTTCACTTGATGCAGGAAATGAAGAGGTTTATAGAACTATTAACAGACCTCATGGTAGTATTGGATTTGAAGAAATGCTTCAAGGCCTGGTTGATTTCAGGAAAGAGTATTCAGGTAAAATATGGCTTGAAGTCATGCTGGTTAAAGATGTGAATGATTCAGATAAATCTTTAATGGAAATAAATGATGCCATTAAACAGGTAAAACCTGACCGCATCTACATTTCAGTTCCAATCCGACCGCCTGCAAAACCAGGTGTCAGACCGCCCGAACCAGGGAGAATAATCAGGGCACATGAGATTTTTGGTACAATACTGGACCTTACTGATTATGAGTCTGGTGAATTTGGTTTTGATAACTATCCGGATGCCAGAACGGCAATTATCGAGATATGTTCCCGCCATCCATTGAGGGAAGATCAGGCAAGAGATATTGAGACAAGATTCTCTGAATCAGGGAATATTGATTCTTTGCTATCAGATGGAAGTTTGGTTCGTGTAGAATATCAAAATATGGCATATATTTTGCCAAACAATTTTATAGGGATACCCAGTCAAAATATTTGAAGTGATTAGAATGATAATATCTATTGCAAGCGGTAAAGGCGGAACCGGTAAGACTACGATAGCAACGAATATGGCGCTTAGCATTGCTAAGGCACAGTTACTGGATTGTGATGTTGAAGAACCAAATTCCCATCTGTTCCTGAACATGGATTTGGAAAAAGTTGAAGATGTATGTCTATTATTTCCTGTAGTAGATAAAGAAAAGTGCGATTTTTGCCAAAAATGTTCGAAATTCTGTCAATACAATGCTATTGCTGTGCTGCCTTCTGATATTATTGTATTCCCACAATTGTGTCATGGTTGTGGAGGATGTACATTAGTGTGTCCAAAAGGAGCCATTACTGAAGAGAAGCGTATTATTGGCATAATTAAGGGGGGGACTTCTGAGGGAGTTGAATTTTATAACGGAATGTTAAATATCGGGGAACCTATGGCGACTCCGGTAATTAAAACCCTGAAAAAGAAAATCGCAAAAGGAAAAAATACAATACTCGATTCACCCCCCGGCACCTCCTGTCCAGCTGTTGAAACCATTAGAGGTACTGATTTTTGCCTGCTGGTTACAGAACCCACACCCTTCGGTCTGTATGATTTGAAACTTGCCGTTGAAGTAGTGAAACACTTAACGATTCCCTTTGGAGTGATAGTAAATCGGGATGGTATCGGTGATGACAGTGTAGAAAAGTTCTGTATGGAATCTAATATTCCAGTCCTTATGAAGATTCCACAAAATGAGGATATTGCAAGGCTTTATTCAAATGGCACACCCTTTGTTTCGGAAATGCCGGGATGGAAGGAAAAGTTTGGCAATCTCTTTAAAGTCATCCGGAGGGGGGGTTTTAGATGAAACAACTCACCATCATAAGCGGTAAGGGTGGGACTGGAAAAACTACCATCACTGCAGCTTTTGCATCCCTGGCTAAAAATGCCGTGCTGGCTGATTGTGATGTGGATGCTCCAGATCTGCACCTTATCCTTAACCCTGATATTAAAGAAACAGTTGAATTTTCCGGGCTGAAAATTGCTACAATAGATAAAGAAAAATGTACCGATTGCGGAAAATGTACTGATTATTGCAGGTTTGATGCTGTTGATGAAGACTTTAATATAGTTAAAGAAAGATGCGAAGGGTGTGGTGTCTGTGAATATGTATGTCCTGTTGAGGCAATACATCTGGTTGACAGAAAATCGGGATTTGCTTATATTTCAGAAACTCGTTTTGGACCTATGTCCCATGCTGTGCTTAATACTGCTGAAGAAGCATCTGGTAAATTGATTACCCTGGTAAGAAATAATGCCCGGGTCCTAGCTAATAAATTTAATACAGATTTAATAATTATTGACGGCCCCCCTGGGATTGGCTGTCCGGTCATATCTGCTGTTTCAGGTGTAAATCTTGTATTGATTGTGACAGAACCCACATTATCAGGTATACATGACATGGAGAGAATACTGAGCGTTGCCAGTCATTTCAGTGTACCGGCTGTAGTTTGTATAAATAAATTCGATATAAATCCTGGTAATACCCAGCTCATTGAGACATATTGCACTGAAAAAGGAATTGATGTTGTGGGCAGGATCCCATATGATGAAACAGCGACGATGGCTATGATTCAGGAGATGACCGTAGTTGAATATTCTAACAATGAGTTTTCAGATAATGTGAAAAAAATCTGGGAAAAAATCTGGAGAAAACTTAAATGACAGATTCAAGCACGAAGTCTGATTTTGATAAAATGGTTGAAAAGCTTCAAAGAGATGTAAATGATCAGGCGCGTATGACATTTTCAGAAAAGGTAGTTACGGAATATAATAACCCGAAAAATATTGGTAAAATGGAGAAACCAGATGCTTTTGCAATATTAAAAGGTTGGTGTGGGGACACAATGGAGATGTATCTAAAGATGGAGCACGAGATAGTTGCAGATATATCATTTATGACAGATGGATGCGGAGCAACGATAGCTTGCGGGAGCATGTTAACATCTATGGTCAAAGGAAAATCGGTTGATGAAGTCAAAGCAATTACAGAAGATGACCTGATTGCAGCTCTGGACGGTCTCCCTGAAGAAAATCTGCATTGTGCGCATCTTGCAATTATTACACTGGAGAATGCTCTGAAAATGTTACAATAAATGGAGATAATTAGATGCAATGTGGGTTATGTGAACTTAAAAAGTGCCGCGATGGAAAGGATTGTTCTACAATAAAGAGGGATGTTGAATATACTGGCACGAACCTTGAATCCATGAAAATTTCGGCACAAATCGAATCTAGGTATTATATGGAGAAAACAAGGTTAGAAGAGCTCATTATGTATGCCGGAGGGATGGAGTATGAAAAACTTGGCATTGCCTTTTGCGTAGGTCTGGAAAAAGAGGCTAAGCTCATACATGAGATTTTGACACAGGATTTCAAGGTATTCTCTGTCTGCTGTAAGGTGTGTGGAATTAATAAGGACAGTTATGGTCTGGATAAACTGCACAATGTTGGTTTTGAAGCTGTGTGTAATCCAATGGGACAGGCACTGGTGTTGAATAAAGAGAAAACCGATTTAAACATCATTCTTGGATTGTGTATTGGCCATGATATTCTCTTTACTCAGCACTCGCAAGCGCCTGTTACCACGTTGGCAGTAAAGGATAGGGTTCTGGCCCATAATCCAATGGGTGCAATATATTCTAATTATTATCTTAAACACAGGTTCAATATCAGGTAGTGTCCTTGGTTAATCAACTCTATATATATAGTTTAAGTGTAATCCCATCTTTGGAGGAATATAAATAGATTCTGCACTGGATTTATCTGAATTTTATTGTTTGAATGAAGATTGCCCGGATCACGTTAAGAAAAGTTGATAGACAGATAATAGCACAAGAACGTAAAAAACTTGGAAGATTTGTTCTGGCTACAAATGATATCGATCTTACAGTTGTTGAAATATAGTCTTATTACATGACTTTCGGGCAAGTGACGTGCCCCGGATTTTGCTAACGCTCTAATCCGGGGCATCCAGAACGATGTTCAAGTTTTGATTAACCTAAAATTTCTATAGTTTTTCGTAAATAATAGCTATTACTGCGCCTGCAATTGAATAACTGATTAATCCGCTTATCAATTCTATTATCCAGATAGCAATTGGAGCAAAAGCTATCATCATAATTGGCCACATAATTCCTGCAAGCAACCACACCATGAAACCATAGTTTAATCCTTTCTTCATTCCCGTCCCAGGAACTGCACTATTTATAACTGAATAAATCAGCCCCATAAATATCCCTATCAACAATGTGGAAAGGGTACCTGCCCACATTGCTTCGGTAGTCATCATTTCGGGAAACATTGCGATGTACCACTCACCTGTATTGGTAACCATCATTGTGATAAAGAAAATTACCATCAATACTATTGCTGCTATAATTCCTGAAATCAATCCCTTCTTCAATTCCATTTATTGGACCTCCTTTAAAATTTAATATTGCCCACTACTTAAATGTTACACATCACTGACATATAAACATATCCTGTCTTTATCTAAAATTCGAAGGAAGTCATATACCTAAGATTTGCTCAAAGTGGCGCTCATTACTCATGCACATCTTATTAGTAATTTTCATATCCCAACAATAAACGGCTCCGATTCATCCTCTGCAAACGTCTCCACCAAACACCGTGCCGCATAGCTGGTAACATCAACCTGGTCATCATGTGTGCCTTTATCAAAAGCCACCAGTTCATCCTCATAATCCGGCAGCCAGTGAACGTCTTTCCTGAAATAGATCAAGCCCGACTCCATCCTCACCGCTGCCGGCCTGGCCCGTGTTACTTTATCCAGATTCCCGCCAGTGCTCAGCAGTTCCTTCACAGGCAGCCCTTCCCGTACCAGCATCCAGAACAGTGTCTTGCCCAGGCCCGTGGATTCCACAGCCTGGAACTTGGGATGCCACCTGTCATATGCCTGCATGGAATTCTACTCCCCGAACAGGGTGGTACTTTCGGTCTGATCCCTGGGTTTCAGGTCATAGGCTGAGCTGGCGCCCGGTAGCTGCATTGTGGTGGCGATGAGGTGGTCGAGTTCGGCATTTGTGGCAGAGTCTAATACATTTTGGTCTGGCATGTTTTCACCTTTTACCATTGGGTCAAATGGCCACCACAGTAATTAGCCCTAACTCCATCTATGGAATGGAATCAGCCATGCATCAAAAAAGAGACGTTAACTCTGGGAAGGGGGGGCTGAAAGGCACTCCTTAACAGTTAAGCTGAATAAGGTAATTGGATTGTATGTGGAAAACTTTTATGTAGTAAGAAGGCTATAATTAATTATTATTAATTAATATGCCATAAATTTGTAATGGACTTACACATAATATTAATTAATAAAATCAAGGGGGCTTGATTTTTGATAGTAGAACAATTATTGAAATCAATTACTGAAGAGATCACTGATATGATCTCAACAAAAACCGTCATTGGAGAACATGTAACCATTGATGGTAAGACCATCATACCCGTGACCAAAGTCTGTTTTGGATTCGGAAGTGGCGGTGGCGAAGGTAAAATGAAAGAAGGGGAAGGGGGAACCGGCGGTGGAGGAGGAGGGGGAGCATCAATCCAGCCTATCGCGTTTCTTGTGGTCACACCTGAAGACGTCCAGTTATTGACTATCAAGGGGAAAGGTGCGATATCTCAACTTGCCGATGTAATGCCAGAGATAATGGACAAATACAAATCCATGTCAGGAGAGGAAAAGAAGAAAGAATCATCTGAAATCAGCGAAACTGGTGAACCTTAGAACAAAAAAGTTCATCAGTTTATTGAACAACATGGGATAATAACCTGAAATGTTCTGGTTGATAATAACTGGTATTTTAATTATAGCAGCTTTAGTTTTTACTTTATTTCTTTTTCCCGTAACTATTAGTGCCATTTCAAATAAAGAAGGCAAAAGAATAGAAGGTAATTTTTGCATTAGCTGGTTGATATTCAAGATACGGCATTCACTGAAGGACAAACAAACAGAATTCTTCTTATTAAGGTACAAAATGGGCACTCAAAAACATAAGAAAGAACAAACTAACGAATCCACCGAAATAAAAGAACTTGATGAAATAAAAGAGTCGACAAAGAAAGAAAAATCCCTGAAATCACCACCGATTGAAGTTACAGTAAACCTTGTCGGACCGCTATTATTACTAATCCGCAAACTGGTCACTATTCCCAGATTCAAATATGTTGATGTCGATATTACATACGGTCTGGATGACCCGGCAATCTCCGGCATTTTAACCGGACTTCTACACTCGATCAAAGGTGCTTCTCAAATCGGAAATTCCGTAAGGTTTACTCCTGATTTTACCCACCCTTTACTGAACTGGGACTTCAAAATTTTAACAACCATTACCCTTATTCGGGCATTTTTTCCTTTAGCTAAGTTTGTATCAAATATCCATGTCCTGAAATTCGGATGGGCAATGATTAGAAGTTAATCCTTTATCTTAATGAACTTCTGACCATCCGCCCGAAACAACCCTCAATACTTCCATATAACTGGCAGATACAACTTCATCCACTGGTACGGGTGTGCCGTCTACCATGATAATGACAGTCTCAGGGTTCAATTCCAATTGTCCAAGTACATCGCCGTAAGTACTTCCATCATCAACTTCTAATGATTGCTCAGAAACGCTGCCTGCAAGGACTTTCACCCTGACCATCAAATTGATTTAATCCTCCTCTGGCAACTCGGCAATCTCCCCTTCAGAGCTAGTCAACGATTCCAGATTGTTCTTGATCAATTTTTTCTCAAGTATTTCCGCCTTCTTATCTCCTTTACGTTCCTGGTCTCTTTTTTTAAATTTTGACATACAGCTCACCTCAAAAATCACTTAATACTCAATATTTAGTATCTTTACTATTCTATTTAGCCCCTTCCCTTATCTCATCGAACACCAGTTCGTCCCAACCCCTCTCCCCAAGTACAATTTCAAACTCCACCGGGGTAAGGATTGGTGCATTGAACCTTGATGCATCATCAATAGCAATGCGCGGACATGCCGTGTTCACAAATGCATCCACCTTGAACTGCATCATTGCCTCTGGAGTGATATTATCCAGCATGATAATGATGTGCTCTTTACCATATTTACCAACAAGTTCGGCCATCATTCTTGCAAGTTCCATCCTGTTTTGTCCCACCTTGGTAGACACTACAATACCGAAGGTTTGGGCATCCAGGCATTTAGCAACAATTCCGCTTCTTATACGCAGTACTCTCTCAGGATCCACCCATTCCACCGTATTTATCATGGGGTCAGCTACCAGCACCCTGCGTCTGAAAGCCACTGCCACACCCAGTGGATGGAACTTTCCACTTCCGATATACAGATAATTCTCACACTCCACATCACCTGCTGAAAAATTACATCCCAGCACCTGCCCAGGATGACGTATCCGGGAATCCCCTTCACCAACAACACAGGATAAACCTCTTGATTCAAGGAATGCCCTTACAGCATCCAGAGTATGGACATGCTGCACCGTGGTCAACAGTCCCACAGTAGTACCACTTTCCAGTTCGTCCGCCACTGCCCCAAGCACTGGAATTACATCCACCTTTGCCGGCGTCTCCATGAATATCACATTATCCATGCCGTCAAGCAGTTCAGAATGCCCGAAATGGAACAGGATATCCACTTCATCTGCCATCGCCATGTCTACATCACACGCCCCGTAGCAGGGATTACCTGAAATTACTACACTGGCAGACGTACGTCCTACCAATTCACGGGCTATGGAATACGCCCGACGCTTAAACCCTTCAGGAAACTGGAGCCCTACAGTAGCTGCTCCCGTGCGTGTAATAAGGTCAACTATCCCATCAAGATCAAAATCAAAACTATCAGAATATGATACGGTGTTCATTTCCTCATCTTATTCTATTATTTTCACACCATCAGCATCCACATCAATCTTCACCAGGGTCTTAATCGAAAGTCCGGTATTTTGAAGTAACTGTGCCCCTTCGCCCCGCTCTATGACCACAACTGTATCCACGATGTCTGCACCCACACTCTTAACAGCCGTCAACACAGCCTTCAGAGTCCCCCCGGTACTGATGACATCATCAATAATTACCAACCTGTCACTTTTAGATAAACCGTTTATGAACAATTCACCTTTGGAATAGCCGGTGGACTGGTCAACTTTCACTTCACCGGGAAGGTCATACTTCCGCTTCCTGATAATGGACAGTGGTTTGCCAGTCCTCAGAGATAGCGCCGTACCAATATGGATACCCATAGCCTCGATGGTTAGTATCTTATCAAAATCCAGTTCTAACACATCAATAATTCTATCCGTAACATCATTCAGCAGTCCGGGCTCAAGATGCGGCACCCCGTCGGTGATAGGATGTATGAAATAATTATACTCGCCCCGCTTCACAATAGGGGCTGCCTTCAATGATTCTTCAAGTAGACCGTGCATGTTTTGCACCATATGACCGAAAACCATTTGTACCTATCGCATTTACATCCAGGTACGCAGAATTTTCTTACTTGTTCTTGATCTTCTCTGCAATGTCCTTGCCCAGTCGATTGCACTCCTTTATATCTTTATCATCAGGCTTGTACTGTACCCTGAGTACCGGATCGAGGACATCAATTCCTCCTTTTCGCATCTTATCGGCTATCAGGTGAGGAGCTTCACCGCTCCAGCCATACGAACCAAATGCTGCACCCACTTTACCTTTTATTCCCACTTTTACCACATTATCCACGAATTTTTCAAGGGGAGGAAGTATGGTATAATGAAATGTGGATGAACCTATGGCAATGGCATCTGCTGCCGCTACATCCTCTGGTTTCCAGTCATAGAAACTCTTAATTTCCACATCTACATTCCTGGATTTTGCACCATCTGCTATGGCATCAGCCATTATTTTCGTATTTCCCTGAGTGCTTAGATATACAACTGCAAGTTTTGGCATTTGAGTCACAACCATTCATTTATCAATTGGGGAATCGATGTTACTTCAAAGTCACTTTTGGACTTTCCATCAATTAATAACCCCAAAGAATATTCTTGCTACTACTTTATAAAATTACCGTCTCAAAGTGTCGGAAAACTATTTCAATACAGATTCATATATCATTATGAGTAGTTCATTTCAATTCAGGAGTGGAAGAAGATGGAATATCTAGGTATAACAATAACAGCGGATTCAACTGGTAAAGATATCGTATCAATAGCAAAAGCCATCCATGACATTGTGGGTCTTCCTATAACCATGCGAACGCTGAACTCCCCTGGAGTGAGGATAGAGAAAGGAAATGTACTGGATTACAATTATACAGGTCCTGTACTTGAAAAGGCACTTGAGACCAATTCAAGCGTTAGAACCATTCCAAAGACCGGCGACTATACCGGCATCCCGGTAGTGGTATCTACAATCAAGAACGAGGATGGTTACGGGATTGCTGCCATAGGCATTGTAGATGTAGTAGGCACAATCGACTTAGGTGCCGCATTTGGTGACTATCCCCAGATAGTCAACCAGGTGGGCGATATCCTGAGAAGCAGGGTAAGTACACCATAGAACAAATAATGTAATAAGTTCATTCAATTACAGTTCCCATCTCTTATCCACAGGGAACTGTTCATTGATCCACATAAGTATCTTACTGCTGTGGATTATCACGTATTCCCTCGACAGCACAGGAATGTCCTTGAAAATTCCATCTCCATTTTTCATATCAATGTTAAGAATATCCCTTCTAGTCTCGAGTTTGTACTTCCTCAATATGCGCCCAATAGGAATGTCAGCACACATCAGGTCATCCCTCATACCTTGCGGCATTGAATTTATGGGCGCAAGGGACCGGGCCAGCACATAAGGTTTCCCTGAAACCGAAAGTACAACTTCACGATGGTTCACTGGCTCGCCAGATTTTATCATAAGTAGTTCTGCAACAGCATCAGTGGCATTTACTTCTTCCTGATAATGAGTTTGCACATCGACCGTTTGCTTGGTCATGACCTCAAGCAGATATGTTACCGAACCGTCTGTCCCGGCACATATCCGCAATGTTGTGGGAATATCCAAAAGTTTAAGCTTATCAAATGACCCTCGCTCCATCTGGCTCACCTTATCCCATTATTAACTTTGCACTTCTTTCTTTGCTATCTTTGCACGCTGTTTTCCATCATAACCCGTTGCATCATTCAGGAACTGCCTGAATGCTTTATTTGACTCAAGTATGTCTTCATCCGAAGAATCAGGATTTGATACGGTTTCAACACAAAGTTTCTTATCTGCTATCCAGACTTTCACTGATTTCAGGGCCCCATAACTCACCAGTAGTTTTCCGTCATTCTCGGCCACATCGGTAGGAAAATTTTTTTCCATTACGTCTTTAATACGTTCCATTTCGGGCTTGAACCCTCGTTTTAACTTATATTCAGTAATAAATATCACCTACATTATCTGTTAAATGGATTCGGTAAAATACTTTGCCTTTAGATTTTTTCCAAAGCAAATTCTTTGTGAATCACCTGTACTGCTTTTGCAGCCATATCTTTCTTGACAACAAATGAAATATTGTGTTGTGACGAACCCTGGCTGATCATTATCACGTTGACATCATTCCCACCCAATGCGCCGAACACCCTGCCGGCAACACCGGGTGTGCCTGCCATACCCACGCCTACTACCGCAACCACAGAAATATTTACATCGTGTTCTATTTCACCTACAACACCATTCTTGAACTCTTGTTTTAAGGCCCATACTGCCTTCGTCATGTGGGATTCATCGACAACTGTAGACAGGTTGGCCTCAGATGAACCCTGGCTGATCATTTTAATGTTCACACCCGCTTCGGCAAGGGCACTAAACGCCCTGGCCGCCACTCCGATGGTGCCCACCATACCCGCACCGCTGATGTTTATCAGGGCCACCTTATCCATAACAGAAACGGCCTTTACTATATTCTGTGAGGTCTCTTCGTTCTTTACAACCAGGGTACCCGGATATTCGGGGTCAAAGGTGTTCTTGACCCTAACAGGAATGCCCTGGCGAATCGCGGGTTCAATAGCTTTGGGATGCAGCACTTTAGCACCGAAAAAAGACATCTCCATAGCTTCGATATAAGATATGACCGGCAGGGGTCTTGCCTCAGGTACAATTTTAGGATCTGTGGTCATAATACCATGTACCTCTTTCCATAGCCATATTTCATCAGCACCGACAGCCGCACCAACAATTGACGCAGTAAAATCAGACCCACCCCGGCCAAATGTGGTTATTGTGCCATGCTCACTCTCGCCGATAAAACCAGTTATAACCGGTATGGTATTCTCAATTAACGGCTCAATCTGCTGTCCCACTGCTGTGTATGTGGAATCAAGGGGATGAGCGGCCCCGTAATTATCATTTGTGATAATACCTATCCCGCCACCTGTGAATGATTGTGATTCCACGCCCAGAGTCCTGATAGATGCTGATAATATAGGTGCTGCCAGCCGTTCACCGTATGATGAGAGATAATCAATAGAACGCGGGGTTAGCTCACCAAGGTAGCAGATACCTGTCAGGGCCTTCTCAATCTCTCCAATCCTGGCATCCAGTTCTGATATAACGTCTTCGGCAAATTCTTCGCTAACAGCATCATGAACCGTCTGATGGTGTTTTTTAGTTATGTCTGCTACGAATTCCTTTACCTGGGATACCTTTCCTTCACTGACAGCATCATTTGCAGCATCGAGAATGGTATCTGTGATTCCTCCAAGTGCAGATGTAACCACCGCGATCTGGTCCCCTCGGTTCCTGAAACTTTTTACCAGCTCTGCTACATGCTTTATTTTATTGCCATCAGCCACTGATGATCCGCCAAACTTCATTATCAACTTCATAGGAAAACCACTACCGATTTATTTCAGGTACCTACTTGTCAGGTTGCTACATAAGATTTTTGATTGCCAACTATGCCTAAACAGAAATAAGCTAATAAAAATTAAATTAAAACAGAAAAATAAACGGAGAAAACAAAAAAAGAATGCCAGGCTCAGGTTGCCTCGGCATTCACTTCAGAATCTGTATTTACTAC
>JAGLRT010000108.1 GCA_023136155.1 Methanosarcinales archaeon | reverse complement strand
TGGAGATAAGGATTGGTTCACTGAACAGGGCACGATTTCTGGTTGATAAAGCTTGGCGGGATTCCTGTTGAACCTGAAGGTGGGGATGCATTAGCTGATGGCGAACCGTTACAGACTCCGGATGCACCAACTGATGGTGAACCAGTACAGACTCCGGATATACCGGGTTTTGGTGCGGTGGTGGCTGTTATGGGCTTGCTGGTGTGGGTGGGTTTGGCCGGGCGGCGGCGGTGATGAGTGGAGATTCAGTTGTTCGTGGTGGAGTGCTGCTATGGTTGTTGAAATATAATTTGGATGTAATACTGTACCACAAAGGACGCAAAGCTAACCCAACAAAATCCTTTGCGATCTTTGCGCTCTTTGCGCCCTTTGCGGTGAACCAAATAATGAAACCCAGCCCCCATCCTTTCTCCTTCCGCCCCTTCGCCTTCACTTCACAGGGTGCCCGTTTCGGTCTGCTCCGCCTGCCCTTTTGGTGAGGGTGCTGGCAGGCGCTTTTAGATTATTCCTACGGGTTTTGGGTGCGAAGTGGGGATGGATGCTTGGGTGGGTGGATGGAGATGGGGGGCTCCAGTTACCGACATCTTGTTGGGCATAAATATATGGATAAGGGAGATCAATAGGGAAAACGAGATGATTTCTGATTTTTAGAGGAATTGTTAAAGAAATTCAAAGAATAAAAAATCGATATAATGCAGGACTAACATGGCTCTCGATCCTACCTTCTGGGGATTTTTCTTTTTCGGAATCCTTGCAGGACTATGTCCCTGCAATAGTGTGCTGTGCCTCGCCCTCATGGGCTATGTGACAGGTGATAATAAAGCAGAACGAAATTTCCTTGATGCGCTTCTGCTCACACTCCCTTTCGGTCTTGGCACACTGCTTATCATAGTGCCTCTGGGCGGTATCGCTGCATTTCTTGGCAGAAGCGTTGTCCTGTTTGATGAACGAATAGCCTATGCACTGGGCAGCCTTGTGTTTTTTCTAATGGCATTACAGTTCTTTGGCGCATACCACATGCCAGTGAAAAAAATATTCATGAATCTGCGCCTGCCCCCCTCGACCACACCGCTGGGAACTTTCCTGCTCGGTTTATCATTTGGAGCGATTACAATGGGAAGGGTTGCACCAATGCTTTTTGCTGTTCTTGCCGTAGCCGCAGTATCGGGGTCTGTGGCTTACGGGATTACTATATCTCTCCTTTTCGGAACAGGTATGGTACTGCCCCTGGTAATCATAAGTTCTATCGGCGGATCTGCAGGAAAAGTCATACGCACAAAGCTGGAAGAAAAAGGCGTCCTGATCGACCGGATGCTGGGGATTATACTGGTATTGGTAGCGATATATTTCCTTTTCCTTGCTTTGAATTAATCTTCACAAGCTTTAGACCGAACTAATTTTTCATAGCTATATAAGAACGAGCACGGAAAGCAATAAAACGATTTATTGCTTTGAATCCTGTTAAATGGTATTTAAATGAACAAGCCCCCATCTTTTCTTTGGCTCTCATGCCGCCCCTTTCGGTTCACTCATCCAGGATGCAGTAGATATCCTGATAAAAGCTGCCAAACCCAAAAGGATTATCCTTTTCGGTTCGTATGCACGCGGTGATATTAACGAACAGAGTGACCTGGATTTCCTTATTGTCAAAAAGGAACTCAAAGCCCGCAGGATGGAAACAGTACACCTTAGAGATGTATTAAGTCCATTGCACATACCTGTTGATGTTTTGGTAATTAGTGAAAAGACATATCAGGATTGGAAAGACGCTCCCGGTACAGTAATTTATGAAGCAACACATGAAGGTAGGGTTTTATATGGGGCCTCTTGAAAGAGCAAAGCTACTCCTATCCAAGGCACATGACGATGAAGTTCTTTTAGAAGAAATCTTTACAAATGATAAGATAACAGATGAAATTATCGGATTTCATGCCCCGCAGCTCTGCTGCGGTTGGGTGTGTCGGCACAACGTTTGACTTTTTCTTTTATTTGTTCTTTAGATTTTTTATCAAGCTTCTCTATTTGCTCAATAGAGACTGTCGGAAAAGTGATATAATCGCATAATTTGTAACACATCCATCTGATAAATCAGCATTTGGCGTCATGGTGCAATAAATTTAGACACTTAAAATACCTCGAAATGTATGCTTTTCCGACAGTCCTTTACCAAGTATTTACTTTCCCGTAGGCTTAGAAAATGCGAACGAAGTTAGTATTTTCTTTATGCATGGCGATGATTATGGAAATATCCAGCCCTACATTGATTGTTGAACAGCCTCAATAAATTACATTATTGTTATATTCTGACAACGACATGAACATGTTCACTTACTTTTTCCCAATCATCACTTCTGTAGATTTGACGACCGCATAGACCTCATCACCCATTTTAATTTCAAGCTTGTCAACAGCTTCCTTTGTTACCAATGAAGTTACCACGACTGGTTCGATCAATATCTTGACCTTCGAGATCACATCCCCTTCTTCAACATCGATAACCTCCCCAGGCATCTGGTTACGAGCCGTAATTTTCAGTCCTACACCTTCCCAGAACGTCTCATCATCCACAGTTTCACTGATAATGTTCTTCTGCAATTCATACTCATTAAGCATCTCCCTTGCATAATCAGTTAAAAACGTACCCTGATCCTTTCCGCCGCGAATACTTGTAACAATCTCTTTCCCGGAATTTTTCTCAATACTCTTTAACATAAGCCATGCGTGTTTATATGAAATATTTACCTTCTGACATGCTTTGTTCAACGAACCTTCTTCATCGATGGCATATAAAAGTGCAGCCTTCCCTTCTCCCATCAACGTTTTTCCATCTTTGGTCAGCCACAGTTTTGTCCTGGGTATCATCGATCCTCACATAATTTATTGCAGCTTAGACTACATGCACAGCAGTTGCTTTAAATGACACGGTCACACGCATGCCCAGCTCAAGTCCCAACTCCAATGCCGATTGTTTTGTTATGAACGAATTTATTACAAAACCGCAATCCACCTTTACCCTCGAAAGCGCACCCATCGGTTCAATTTCAATCACATTCCCTTCAAACGCATTTCTGGCACTACTTTTAACAGGCATTACACTAATTGTCACATTCTCAGGTCGCAGGCATGCATGGACTTTTTCACCAACCTCACACCCTGACACAGCCTCTATTTCAAAACTATCCAGAGCAATACGGGAAAGTCCTTCATTGTTTACAGTGACAGTTCCTTTCAGCACATTTTCAACCCCCATAAAATGTGCGATCCGGTCATTGAGCGGTCTGTCAAACACCTCATTTGATGCTGCAACCTGTACGATTTTACCGTCCATCATAACTGCGATGCGGTCAGCCAGTATCTGTGCTTCGGTCTGGTTATGTGTAACATGTATTACCACCAAATCGGACATGTTGTGTATTTTTTTTAGCAATCGCCTGGTCGTATCCTGGGTCCCGGGATCAAGTGCACTCAGCGGTTCATCCAGCAGCAGTACATCCGGCTCAATGAGAAGCACACGTGCAAGTGCAACCCGCTGCTGTTCACCCCCTGAAAGTGTCAGTGGATATCTGTGCAAAAGGTGCGAAATGTTCAGATTCTCAGCCATCCTTTCTACCTTGCTGCCATCCCTGATACCTCTCATACGCAGTCCGAACTCTATATTCTTCCTGATATCCAGGTGCGGGAAAAGGGAATAGTCCTGGTATACAAAACCAATATT
>JAGLRT010000107.1 GCA_023136155.1 Methanosarcinales archaeon | reverse complement strand
AATGTCGATAAACCGAAAGAAATTCAAAAACATGAGCATCACCCTGATGCCTCGGACAGAGCGTAGCGTCGTACGGAGTCCGTGACCTTCTATTTCTCCCGGTTGCTTAATTTCTGATTTATATTCAGGCGCATTTATTTGGTTTTTAGTTTATCTTTTTTCTGTTTTTCTATATTGTCTGAAATATTCTTCATCATTCCAAGAAAGGAATAATATAATGAAACGAATCGTAATTTTGTTTCGAATGAATTACAAAAATCCATTAATCCTTTTAAGTCCATACTTGTTCTATATGTTTCAATCCCACCGGTTAGATTAACATCCCATAATTCAATTTTATTATCTTTATGAAAACTGAATCTGCCATGTGCTATTGCATTTCTAATGTGAAATGTGTCGGGTTTTCCATCGAAACCTAAAGTATCTATCATAAGAAATTTGTTGATTAAATTATCGAGATCATGTATTTTTTGTGAAAAAGAAATATCGCCTATCTTCTTTAATTGCCATTTTACATCTCGTCCGCGGACTTCCCATCTCAAAATATGACCTAGACATAATAATAACATAATTTTTCTTTCAGAGATAAAACCTAATTGAAACTCGTCATAGATAATCCCTAAACTTTTATCCAGCTCCTTGATCCTTTGGTAATCATTAAAATCTAGGGGAATAATTTTCCCACTTATTTTTCTTTTATTAATTGATGACCAAATAATTTCTTCAAGAATATCTAATTCTCTTTCTTCTCTGTCACCCCTTTGTCTATATTCTAAAAGAAAGGTCGTATTAAGGTCTTCTGCTACACCTTCATCCAAAAGTCCTTTCTGTGAAAATCTTTTCAATAGAATTTCTGCAGCATGAGCAGAATCTTTTAATCTCAAAAGTTTGCATCCTTCAATAAATATCTGAAGACCTAAATCATCTTTCATTTAAGAACCTTCATAAATAAAAATTTCTTTATCATAATATGCGCCTATTTTTAGAATTGTAAGAAAATTTTAATCTCTCTATTACCCTTGCGAGCATAAGTCCTTATCGTCTGCAGTCACCGGTATACCCCGTACAAATGTACCGGGCCTGTATACAGCGATTTTACAGGAGTACCTCCTGTTATACTCATATGTATTGTGTACTGAGATATTATTCTTAACCACTTCCCAGCCAGAGCCGTGGTAGCAACTCGGAGCCCAGAGATGGTCACCGCACCATTCCTTCAAATCGGAAACTCCTTCCTGAGCACCCTGCTACTTCTACCTTTGATCATCTTTGATATATAACTTACGGAATATTTTGGCGGATATTTGATAAATATATGCACATGATCAGGGTTTACTGCCATGTCAATGACCTCAATATCCAACTCGACACAAGTCTTCCTGATAATAGCCTCTGCCACCATGCCCACATCGCCCACCAGCACTTTACCCCTGTATTTCAGACTGAACACCAGATGGTCTGTGCAACGATACCGTATGCCTGTCGTGCCTTAACTTCCTTGGCATGGATATTGTGGATGCTGGTGTACTATAAGCGTTAAAGGCAGTGACTGCCGTATCTGCATGGCTTGGGTTGTTAAGTTGTTAGGTAAAGGTGGGTCAAAATTGGTGGGAAAAAGGGGTCAATTTTCAGCGGGAATCTTCAAAATGATATAATCTGAATTTTTATCCATTATTTTACTACAAATAATAACCCTGGTGTACCTACCGTTTGCTGTATGAAACATATAAATCCATACCTTTAATGCTCATTAAAACCAATAGAAGGACCAACAAAAGCACAAGAAAATCCTCGCTATTGCCCGGATGAACTTGGGGCTTTAGAGTTAGGTTCTATACTAGCACAAAACATCACAAATCGGAATGGTGACAATTTATGGTAATAGGTGTGATTATGGTCAATGTAGTGCCTGGTCAGGAGAAGGCCGCGTACAGCGAAATCCAGAAGATTGAAGGGATAAAGGACATGTATCATGTGTTTGGAAAATATGATTTTGTAGTCATCAGTGAAGTGGCGGGCCTGAGTACCCTGAACAATCTGGTTGATACAATACGTGAGAATGAGAACGTCACCGCTACCCAGACTGTAGTAGGCGCAGAACTTTGAACACCCCCCGTTTTTAACAGCAGGGGATAATATCAAAAAACTAATATTTAATAAGTGACATACTCCATGTCGTAAAAAAAGGATATTAATTTCTTAAAAAAAGAAGGGAAAAATTAGTGGCACATCCAATCGCAGAAGAGCTTGCAAAAAAACAGCGTGCCATAAGTATCGCCGAATTCTTTGAAAAGAACCGGCAGATACTGGGTTTTGATTCTGCACCCCGCAGCTTGCTCACCGCAGTGAAGGAAGGTGTGGACAATTCGCTGGATGCCTGTGAAGAAGCAGGTATACTGCCCGATATTATGGTCAGTATCGAAAATGCCGGTGGAGAGAATTTAGGACTAATCATAGAAGATAACGGTCCGGGCATAGTCAAGGAACAGATACCCAAAACATTTGCCAAACTCCTGTACGGCTCCCGGTTCCATGCCATTAAACAAAGCCGCGGCCAGCAGGGTATAGGTATATCAGCCGCTGTACTGTACAGCCAGTTGACCACGGGCAGGCCCACCCGTATCATATCCAAGATAGACAGGGATAAACCAGCCAATTACTATGAACTGATAATCAACACCAGTACCAATGACCCGGAAATTCTTGATGAAAAGGAAGTAGACTGGGACCGGACCAGGGGTACAAGGGTGGAACTGGAGATGAAAGCATCCTATGTCAAAGGGCGACGCCAGAGCGTGCTTGAATACCTGAAAAGCACTGCCATCGTCAACACCCATGCAAGGTTCACCCTGGTGGAACCGGATGGCAATACCATCGTATTTGAAAGAGCCGTAGACACCATCCCTGAACCTGCGCAGGAAATACTACCACATCCCGAAGGTATTGAACTGGGTACGCTCATCAAGATGCTGCGATACACTGACAGGCAGAAACTGGCTCCATTCCTGCGTTATAGTTTCTCCCGCATAGGGCTGCATACCGCAGAGGAAATATGCAAAGCTGCACACCTTGACACCGAAAGTGACCCCCACAACCTTCAACTTGAAGATGCGAAAAAACTGATAGATGTCTTTAAAAAAGTGAAGGTATCAGCACCACCCACTGACTGTCTTTCCCCCATCACTGAATCGCTCATCTACAAAGGGCTGGAAAAGGAATACAGTGTGGATTTTATTGCCACCATCAGCCGGGCCGCATCCGTTCATTCAGGGCATCCCTTCCTGGTAGAAGCAGGCGTTGCTTATGGCGGCAGCCTGGGTAAAGAGGACAGGGTCAATATCCTGAGGTTCGCCAACCGTGTGCCACTGCTGTACCAGCAAGGCGGATGCGCTATCACCCATGCGATTGAGAATATCAGGTGGAAGAACTATTCACTGAACCAGCCCGGTGGCAGCATACCTGCAGGTCCTGCCGTCTTCATGGTGCATGTGGCCTCCACCCACATCCCTTTCACATCAGAGAGCAAGGACGCTGTAGCGGACGTCCCCGAGATTATGGCCGAAGTCGAACTTGCCCTTAAGGATGTGGGGCGCAAGCTCAAGACATTCCTCTCAAAACAGCAGCACCTATCCAAGCGGAGAGAGAAAGAAGAGATCATAAAGAAGATACTACCAAGAATAGCTGAGAAAGTCTCACAGGTGCTGGACAAACCCACGCCTGACATCACACCTATCGTTGCCAAAGTTATGGGTAATCTGCTCGTGCAGCGCAGTGTATCCAAAAACGGTGACGGTTACCAGGTAGAGATTGACATCCGTAACTACGGTGATGCAACTTTTGCTATCAAACTACATGATACCCACCAGTACTCGGTAAGAGATGCCCAGCCTGAACCAAAAATCATTTCCATGGGCAGGGATACCGACCATACATGGAAACTTAACCTTAAAGCAGGTGATAAAGAGACCATCAAATATCACCTGCCATTTGTATCTGAAGAAGAAGCAAACGCCTTGCCTGGCATGATAGTTGAAGGCGTGGACGAGGGTTTGGTCAATGGTGCCAAAGCCGTACGGGGGTATGTGGATGAGTAACCAAACACAGCAACGGGATAAAATGGCAAAAGAAGCGCTGTTGGGCATTATAGAGCGGTTCTATGACCAGTTTGAGCACCAGAAAGTGCCCAATATCGTAATGCCTACCCGTACAAAATCCAATATTGAATACAATAATGACAGCGAAGTGTGGGTATACGGGGACAGTACCAGCACCCGCAGTGCAAAGACCGTGAAAGGTGCGAACCAGATACTGAAGATGTCATATGTGGTTGAACTGCTTATCAAAGAGCACCTCGAGAACAACCGTGGCTCGACGTTGAGGGAGTTGTATTACATCTCAGAGAACTGGGATATAGCCAAGTTCAATGAACAGCCTGAGAGCGACCGCATGATAGAAGACCTTGAGATAATAAGTGCACTGCAGCGGGAATATTTCCATATGAGACCGGAAGAGGACGGTGCAACCTTGTTCGGATCATTGAAGCTCAAAGAGACCACCAAACGGGGCGAGCGAATTATCCATTGCCGGGACGATGTTGGTGAAGGCGGCTACCAGATACCTTTCAATGTTGAGAACGTGGAGTTCCTTGACCACGATGCAAAATTCATAATAGCCATTGAGACAGGCGGTATGCATGCCAGGCTTATCGAAAACGGTTTTGATGAAGAATTTAATGCTATCCAGGTGCATCTCAAGGGCCAGCCTGCAAGGAGTACCAGGCGAATGCTAAAGAGGCTTAATGAAGAGTTGAACATTCCCGTGGTAGTATTCACTGATGGTGACCCGTGGAGTTACAGGATATTTGCCAGTGTGGCTTATGGTGCTATAAAAAGCGCGCACATGTCCGAGTTCATGGCAACACCTGCTGCAAAGTTCATTGGCGTGCAACCCAGTGATATTGTAGATTATGACCTGTCAACTGACAAGTTGACCGAACAGGATATCAAAGCCCTGCGCAGTGAACTGACAGACCCCAGGTTCGATTCTGATTACTGGAAGACCCAGATACAACTACAACTCGATATTGGCAAAAAGGCAGAACAGCAGGCCTTTGCAGGTAAGGGTCTGGACTTTGTTACCCAGCGGTATTTACCCGAGCGGCTCACTGAAATGGGTATAATTTGATAAATTAGATATTTTTTGGAGACCATTGATGACAAATAAACAATACGATGCTGGCAAAATACAAGTACTTGAAGGACTGGAAGCAGTGCGCAAGCGCCCCAGCATGTATATAGGCAGCACAGACACCCGTGGACTTCACCATCTAGTTTATGAAGCGGTTGACAACAGTATCGACGAAGCACTTGCAGGCTACTGCGAAAACATTATGGTCACAATCAACCGGGATAACTCGGTAAGTGTACTTGATGACGGGCGCGGCATACCTGTGGATATGCATGAAAAATTCCATAAATCCGCACTTGAAGTGGTCATGACCATGCTCCATGCAGGCGGTAAGTTCGATGCCGAGTCGTATAAAGTTTCAGGTGGTCTGCACGGTGTGGGTGTATCTGTGGTGAACGCCCTGTCCGAATGGATGGAGGCCGAGGTGTACCGCAAGGGGAAAGTGCACTTCCAGCGGTACCAGCGGGGAAAACCTATGGGCGACGTTGCAGTGAGGGGGGATACGGATAAGACCGGCACCTGCATAACATTCAAACCGGATTATGAAATTTTTGAGACTATTGATTTTAGTTTCGAAACCATATCCAAACGCCTGAGGGAAATGGCATACCTGAACAAGGGTATAAAAATTATCATCAGGGATGAACGAACGGGCGATGAGAAATTGTTCCATTACGAAGGTGGTATCATTGCTTTTGTCGAGCACCTGAATAAGAACAAGAATATACTACACCATCCACCGGTATATTTCCAGAAGACCAAGGACAGCACCCAGGTGGAGATAGCTATCCAGTATAATGACAGTTATACAGAGACCGTGTTCTCTTTTGCTAATAATATCAATACCCATGAAGGTGGCACCCATCTCAGCGGTTTTAAGGCGGCTCTGACCCGTTCTGTCAATGATTATGCCAAAAACCGTGGGCTTATCAAAAACAGCGAAAAGCTCTCAGGTGAGGATATCAGGGAAGGACTGACCGCAATTATCAGCGTCAAACTCACAGAACCCCAGTTCGAAGGACAGACCAAAACCAAACTGGGTAACAGTGATGTTAAAGGTATTGTGGAGACCCTGGTGGGCGAGGGTCTGCGGGAGTTTCTTGAGGAACATCCGAAGGAAGCAGATAATATCATAGGTAAATCAGTACTGGCAGCCCAGGCCAGGGATGCTGCACGTAAGGCAAGGGAACTTACCAGGCGCAAGAGTGCACTGGAAGTATCTTCACTGCCAGGTAAACTGGCTGACTGCTCAGAGAGGAACCCGGCCCTCTGTGAGGTGTACCTGGTGGAGGGTGACAGTGCCGGAGGTTCGGCGAAACAAGGACGAAGTCGTGCGTTTCAGGCAATATTACCGCTGAGGGGTAAAATACTCAATGTTGAAAAGGCCAGGTTGAACAAGATACTCAAGAATAATGAGATACGTGCCCTGATAACTGCAATAGGTACGGGCCTGGGTGATGATTTCGATCAAGCGAAAGCCAGATACCATAAGGTAATTATAATGACTGATGCCGATGTGGACGGTGCCCATATCAGGACATTGCTGCTTACATTCTTCTACCGTTACATGAAGCAGTTGATCGAGTTGGGATATGTGTATATAGCCCAGCCGCCCCTGTACCGCATAAAGAAGGGAAAAGTAACCCAGTACGTTTACACTGATGCCGAGAAAGATGCGAAAGTGGAAGAGCTGGGTGGACAGGGAGTCGGAATCCAGCGCTTTAAGGGGCTGGGTGAGATGAATCCCGACCAGTTGTGGGAGACCACTATGGATCCACTGACCAGGACACTTGTACAGGTCACGCTGGACAATGCAATTGATGCGGATGAGATTTTTACAATCCTCATGGGTGATAAAGTGGAGCCCAGGCGGGAATTTATTGAACGGCATGCCAGGGAGGTGAAGAACCTTGATGTCTGATGAGCTTCCCGGAGATGAAGAGTTGAACAATAACGAGGAGAAAATGGTAGAAGATACCGGTGAGGGTACTGAAGAGAATTTCAGTGAGGACACTGAAGTAAATCCGGTCGAGGACACTGGCGAGACTACTGAAGAGACTGGTCCTGAAAATTTCGATAAGGATTCAGGAGAAGGTATTGTAGATAAGATCATACCCCTGAACATCGAGGACGAGATGAAAAACTCGTATCTCGATTACGCCATGAGCGTTATTGTTGGCAGGGCACTGCCTGATGTGCGCGATGGCCTGAAACCTGTACACCGGCGCATCCTGTACGGTATGCAGGAACAGGGTATGACCCGTGATAAGCCCTACAAAAAATCTGCAAGGATAGTAGGTGACGTTATGGGTAAGTACCATCCTCATGGTGACGCTGCTATTTATGACACTATGGTCAGGATGGCCCAGGATTTCAATTTGCGATACCCACTGGCCGACGGCCAGGGTAATTTCGGCTCCATTGATGGAGATTCGGCTGCAGCCATGCGTTATACCGAAGTTCGCATGGACCGCATCGCCGAGGAGATGCTGGCTGATATTGACAAAAATACCGTGGATTACATTCCTAACTATGACGGGTCCCTGAATGAACCGACGGTTCTGCCTTCTAAACTGCCCAACCTGCTGGTGAACGGCTCGACTGGTATTGCCGTGGGTATGGCCACTAACATGCCGCCACACAATCTTAATGAGATCGTGGATGCGGTCAACATGACCATCGATGACCCGGATGTAGAGATCAAGGAGCTGATGGGTGTGGTCAAGGGCCCGGATTTCCCGACCGGTGCTTATATTTTTGGAACCAGCGGGATTCGCAGTGCATACCTGACTGGGAAAGGCATCGTAAAGGTGCGGGCAAAGACCAGTATTGAGGAAAAGAAGAATAAAGAGAAGATAATCATTGATGAGGTACCCTATCAGGTGAACAAGGCCAGACTCATTGAGAATATCGCCGAACTGGTTAAGGAAAAAAAGATCGTTGGGATTACCGATTTGCGGGACGAATCGGACAGGGATGGTATCAGGGTAGTAATTGAACTGGGCCGTGGTATTAATTCAGATGTGGTGTTGAACCAGCTGTATAAACATACCCAGATGGAATCCTCATTCGGTATCATCAATCTGGCATTGGTGGACGGTCAACCCCAGGTGCTGAACCTGAAAGAACTTATCGTGCATTTCATTGACCACCGGGTAGTGGTTATCACCCGGCGCAGCCAGTTCGAACTTGAGAAGGCCCGTAAGCGTGCCCATATTTTAGAAGGACTGCAAATTGCACTGGACCATATTGACCAGGTCATTGCCCTTATCAGGGGAAGCAAGACCGTGGAAGAGGCCAGAAATGGGCTTATGTCTAATTTCGACCTAAGTGAGGAGCAGGCTAAGGCTATACTTGAGATGAGGCTGCAAAAACTCACTGGTCTTGAACGGGAGAAGATAGATAACGAACATAAGGAACTACTTGAAACCATTAAGCGGCTGCTTGAACTGTTGGCTGACCGGGCCAGGATACTGAACATTATTAAGGAAGAACTGGCAGATATCAGGCAGCGCTATGGTGATGCCAGGCGCTCCCAGATTATTGAGGGAGGCGTGGACCTGGAGGATGAGGACCTGATACCTGTGGAAGATGTTGTGGTCACTATCTCAAACAGCGGTTATATCAAACGCATGCCAATTGACACGTACAGGCAGCAACGCAGGGGCGGGCGCGGTGTCATCGGCATGGATACTAAGGAGGCTGATTTTGTTGAAGACCTGTTTGTAGCATCCACACATGATTATATCCTGTTCTTTACAGACAGAGGACGGGTGTACTGGCTTAAGGTCTATGAGATACCTGACGCTTCAAGGCAAAGCCGTGGTAAAGCCATAATCAACCTTATTGAAGTGGATAACGGTGAGAGTGTCACAGCCCAGATACCGGTAAAAACGTTTGATCAGGGTCATAACCTCATAATGGCTACCAAGTGCGGTGTAGTGAATAAGACCGACCTGTCAGCGTTCAAAAATCCCAGGCGTGGAGGCATTATAGCCATAAAACTGGATGAAGGGGATGAACTGCAAACCGTTAAACTGACAGACGGCTCCAGGGACATTATTATTGGCACCCAGCACGGTAAAGCGATTCGGTTCTCAGAGACTGACGTTCGTGCAACAGGCCGCAGCTCCAGGGGCGTTCGCGGTATCCGGCTTGTCAGTGATGATCATGTGGTCGGAATGGATATTGTCAGGAATGACGCAACCCTGTTGACCATTACCGAGAACGGATTCGGGAAGCGGACAAAGTTTAGTGAATATCGCAACATTAACAGGGGCGGTCAGGGTGTCATAACCATCATATCCAGCATTCGTAACGGTCTTGTGGTGGATGTAAAAGCAGTAGATGAATCCGATGAACTTATGGTGACCACTTCCGGAGGCATCATTATCCGGGTCCCTGTCTCGGATATCAGGATACAGGGACGTAATACCCAGGGTGTGAAGATTATGAACGTACATGGCGAAGATAAAGTGATGGGGGTAGCCCGGGTTATACGTGAGGATAATAGTATTGAGGATATTACTACAGAGAATAACAATATTGAATATACTAGTATTGAAAAAGATAATATATAATAAAAGCATGAATATATTTAAGAATTCTTGAAATTAGAGGGGATGATACTGATATGCAAGAATTAGTCGCAATGCCGACTTTAAGTGAAAATATCGTACAGGGACAGGTGGAACCTGGCGAGTTTGAAGAACCTGTAGAGATATTGGTTAAACTGGCACAGGATGGGGAAATAGACCCCTGGAATATCGATATAGTTGACGTTACTGACAAGTTTTTCAGGCACGTTGAAAAAATGGAACGTATGGACTTGCGGATATCTGGCAGGACACTGCATTATGCTGCTATCCTGCTTCGTATGAAGTCCAATTCACTTGTGGAAGACCCGGTGTTAGAGGACGATTCGTGGATCGATGATTTTGACTTTTTTGAGGTGGATGAGTATCCAATACCAAAACCACCCGTGCGTCGCCATTCCCACAGGTCGGTCACTTTGAACGAACTCATCATGGAACTGGAGAAAGCTGAAGTAGTAGAAAGGCGACGTGTTGTGCGCAATAAGACAAAAGAACATATGCAGATGAACCGTCATACCACTGAGCAGGTGTTGGGTATTGCGCACGAAGAGGATATCGATGGCAGGGTAGAGAATTTACGGATTATGTTAACAGAGATACTTGATGGTAGAACCTACATTTCACTCAGTGAAATATTAACGGGTGACCGTTCAAATAAACTGATGACCTACATCTCGCTTTTATTTCTGGCAAACATGAAGGAAGTGTGGCTTGAACAGGAAGAACTCTTTGGTGAACTATATATTCGGTACCCCGACGTTTCGGGGGTATGGACATAGGGGACCGTGAGATAATCGAAGCAGCATTGTTTGCTGCAGGCGGACCGGTAGAGTTGGCCGCATTAAAGGAATTGGTTGGCAAGCGCAAGAAGGTTACTGGTATTATAAAGTCGCTGATAGAGGAGTACCAGCAACGTCAGACCGGGCTGGATATAGTTGAACTGGAAGGCAAGGTCGTGATGCAGGTCAAACCTGAATATGCCGACCAGGTCCGCAATGTTGCACCCGGGGAACTGCCATCCCCCATACTCCGTACACTTTCCATGATAGCGTACCACCAGCCTTTGCTACAGAGTGATCTGGTCGAGAAGCGGGGTAATGCAACATACGACCATGTCAGGGAACTTGAAAAACGGGGGCTGATAAAACGCACTCCTGAAGGCAGGAGCCAGATGCTTTCTACCACACATGGATTTGCCGAATATTTCGGATTCAAGTCCAGTGAACCAGATTTTGTCAAGCAGAAGATAATTGAAATGGTTTCCCATGATAGTCAGGTCGGCCTGGAAAAATGGCTGGGTGTAAAAAGACCAGTCGGTGTGACCAGGGGATACATGTCCCTGATGTTCCTGCTGGGTATCGAGGACTTTAAAGTAGTGGAACCTTACCATCCCACCCAAAGTGATATTGAACGAATGAGTACATTGGGCAAATTGGTAATCGCAAAAGGTTACGGGGAAAAGACTGCAAAGTATTTCGACGGTGAGATTATTGAGGTGCAAGCCGTCACTTTTGATGACCTGCTGAATACCATAGACCAGTTGTCGAATCTGGGTAAAAAGGATAAAGTCAAAGCTGCAGTCGAAAGTATCGAGAAATTGAAAAGTGAATACCTGTCAAGGGCTATGGGTGTGTCTGCCAGAGTTAAACCGGGTACTGATATGGTTTCACGGCTTGTTTCCGATATGAAACTCAATGTATCCACCAATGGAATGCTGGTGGCGCCCGATTACGGGCTGTCCTCCGAAGGATTGGACGTATCCAAAGATGCAGATATACTTGTGCCTACTCACCAAAACGCTCCCGGCGATATAGTGGAACGTATATGCAAGCGGTATGATGCAATCCTCAATGGGATTGCCGGAAAGGAATTTAAGGTCTGATAGACATAAGAGATTAATATATTATGGCAGATTATGAAGTAATAGTTGTAGGTGGCGGCATTAGTGGCCTGATGTCTGCCATGACACTATCCAAACACGGAAAAAAAGTACTTGTCCTTGAAAAACGCAAAAATGTTGGAGGCAACTGCAACAGTTATGACGTTGACGGATTCCAGGTCGATACAGGGGTACATGCTATAACCCACCTCAGGGAAGGACCGCTACGCAGGCTTATAGATACTTATTTTGATTACACTCCCGTGTTACTTGACCACGGAGCCTATTATGTACGGACCCATAAAGGTATTTCGAAGATACCATCCACACTAAAGGCATTCACTACTTTTGATGTGCTTCCAAAAATGGATAGGCTATTACTGAGCCAGACTATTACAAAGGCACTTACCCAGACTACCCTGGGTACTGAATTGACACACCATTCAATGTATGATTACCTGCCAAAAGGTCTATCGCAGGATGCCCTGGACTTTATTGATGCTATCTGTCACTCCTTATCAGGCAGGTCAATGAAGGAAACCTCAGTGCACAGGGTTATGACAGGCAGCAGTTTCATGCGGGATAGTGTTCCTGAGAACTTCTGGGATGATGAGGAAATTGTTTACTCGTATAAGGCTCTGTTTGCAAATCATCTGACCGGAGGGCAGATAAAAGAACATTTGTCAGTGCTCATGAGGCTTGCGGTTAATAATATCGGTTATTCACAGGCATACCCTCGTAGAGGGTTGAAAAGTTTCCTGAACGCTGTACTGTATTCCATGTCAGATTCAGTGGAAATAAAGACCTCATCAAAAGTGTCAGGAATATTTACCAGGGAAGGTGTGGTGAAAGGGGTAATGACGGATGAAGATACATATACGGCAGACGCGGTGGTGTATACTGGTTTTGTAAAGGATATGCCTGATGTGGTTGATAACCTGCCGGCGTCATATATTCAGGAACTGGAAGGGATTGTTCAAACCTGCAGTGTCACTATATGGCTGGGCCTTGATTCAAAGCTGCCCGAATTTGATTATACAGGTTCAGAGATCTGGTTCAAACCGAGGGCTTATTGGGCCATGCCCATCAGCAATTATGATGCACAACTGGCACCTCCCGGTAAGCAGCTGGTTGGATTTACGTTCATTGCGGATGAAT
>JAGLRT010000106.1 GCA_023136155.1 Methanosarcinales archaeon | reverse complement strand
CCAGAGAAAGCGGCAGTAACCATCGATGGTTATTTTGCACAACCCAGGACACCTATAAAAAATTTATATCTGGCAGGTACTGATACTGACCGGCGCAGTATGGGAATAACCAGGGCCGGGTATTCAGTACTGGAACTATTAAAGGTCATGCGGGATGAACAGCATATTAAATGAATTCAGCTATTCTTTTTGCGGTCCCGCATATATTCTGAAAAACCTGAATTGAGCAATATCAGGATGCCACCTATGAAGGTAACCATCCCGAATTCAATAGGGTATGTCAACTCACCCTTTATTATTAGCAAGATGCCGGAATGCATTACAATTAAGCCGATGATGAATGCTGCAATCTGGGGGCGCTTTTCTACAATACCATAGTAAATGGCAGTGGCAACCAGTGTTCCGACGCCGAAATAAATGTATGGTGAAGTTTCACCAGTTTCAATATTCATCACTATACCTCCCAGCAGGAAAACCAGACCCAGGAGAATTAGGTAATGCATCTTTTTGCCTTTTTTCATTTCAATTAACCGATGTACCTACTGTATGAAATGTATTTATATTTATGCAGTATAATAATCCATAGACACAATACCAAAATACAGTTATACAGTTATACAGCGAATAGATCAGATACGACTACAAATCCGTGTAAATCAGTGAGATCCGTGTCTTTTTAAATTTACAGACACTGATTTCATAGATTAACACTGATTTTACCTAAAGTCAGTGTCAACAAAACAACTGATTTTTGGTACAGTGCCAATCCATATAGGACAAAGATATGACTGAAGTAAAAAGTCACGGTTTTTTCAAATTTCTTGCGCCGGTCTATGATTTTGGTGCAAAAATGGCTATGTTTGGCCAGTATGAACGTTTGAGGCAGCAGTTACTTGGTAAGATTGAAATCAAGAAAGGCAGGCGAATATTAGATATGGCGTCTGGCACTGGTTACCTTGCTGAGAAGATGGGTGTTGTGGATCTGGTGTGTACTGATATTTCAGTGCATATGTTAAAACGGGCCAGAGCTAAGGCAAAAGGGAATTTTGTGCTGGCCGATGCTCACAGGTTGCCATTTAAGGATGGTGTGTTTCATGGTGCAGTTTCAAGTTTTGCTATGCATGAGGTGACCAGGCCCGGTGAAGTATTGAATGAAATGTTCAGGGTATTGGGACCGGGCGGTGAGATTGCTGTGATGGACGTGGTGCAGCAGACCAGATTTTCAAAGAAGATACTGCTGGAGATATTCCATACTTTTGTAGAGATGCGGACTGCAAGCTATGTGAATATCGCACAGTTGAAGAATGCTTTCAGGGCGGCTGATGGATTCAATGTCCAGTGGGAGATGTTCAAGCTGGTGGCGCTGGTGTGGGGGAAAAAGAGAGTCTAGTCAAAGCATCATTGGAATGCATATCTTATTGTTTGAAAAAAAATGGAGCCAAAAAATAGCTCCACTTATTTATTTTTACGCAATAGATGTACTGCAATCAACAAGATTGATAAGCCTGCTGAAAAACCAAAACCTGGAATCCCCTTCTTTTCAGTTGCTGTTGGGGCAGAGGATTTCTTGGCTGTTACGGTTGGCTCTACAATAATACCTTCGCCTCCTTTTTCTCCTATAGTCTTGCCTGTTACTGCAAAGGGTGAGAATCTCGGCATTTCAGCTTCAAAGTACAGCTTGTTGTAATCTTCAGCAACCTGTCTGGTCATCAGCTTGACCCAGTTATTATCGCTGTAACGGTATAGTGCAATTGTGGTCTCATCAATATCGTTGTCAGTGACCCATGACTTTTCGACCATGAAACTGACAGTAGTATCTGCCATATTCTTCTCTGTTGCCCAACCGTAGTTCCCGACCCAAATGTTTAAGTTTTTATATACTTCATCCGTTGGCGGTGTGCTCACCAGCGTGGATGTATTGTTCAGTATCTCAACTTTGGCAGCTACCGTACCGGCGTTATTCAGGGCTGTGAAATTAATATCCCTGACTATGTTGCCTTCCAGATCGAAAATAAATGAGACGCTGGAGTTCTTGAATACGCTCTGCCTGTCTGTTTCTGATAGGACAATGTTATAGAAATCTTCTCCGGAAGAACCGCCTCCGCCGCCACTGCCTCCGCCTCCGCTTCCGCCTCCATTTTCACTGGAAGTACTTGTACTTGTACTTGTAGGTGTCGTGTCCAGGATTGTATTAAATTCCCATATATAATCATCCTCTAATCCATTACCTGCCAGATTCTCTGTCCCGGTTGTTATGCAAGAAATGTATGTCGTCTCGGGTGCGAGATTAGAAACGGGGTCAAAAGTTACCGTTTTAGTGGGGCTGTCATAGGAGATGTTTCCTTCCACTGGTGTCTCTGTCTGGCGTACAAGCCGATATCGTAAAGTTATTTCATCCTCGACTTCAAACATCAGATCAGCGAACAGAGGTACGGTCGCACCTTGCATCAGCTCAATATCTTCATCATTCCTTACTGTTATTGAATTTGAGTTTAGTCTTACATCAAAATCATCGAATATTTCCCCACTTTCAATCATAATAGTATTCTGGGATATTAACCATGTATACTTTAGCTCGATATGGGTATAGTTGACTTTATTCAGGTATGTTACAAAGATGGGAGAATCATCAGCTGCGCCTAAACCAGTTGAAAAGATACAAGCAGACTGGTTTTCACATACTATACTTCTATTTTTTCCCGTGGAGTTATTCAAGGCCAGCCATGCCTTTTTACCAGATACATCAAGTTCGAGCAACTTTATGGAATATCCATCTCCTAAATCCCATGTTTCTTCGACATGTAATGTTTTGGTATCAGTGATGTTCTGCTCAAAAATTACATTTGTAAGAAGCCATTCAGAAGAGCCCGCATCAATAACTACATACTCCTTTCCCAACCAACCAGTAGCTACGTAATTTCCAGACCCATCTACTTCTATACCTTCAGCAGCATAAACCGGATAATCCGTTGTAACATATTGAGTAGAATATGTCATATTATCTTTCAATATTAACCAGGATTCTTCGACCTGAACTGTAAGTTCTTCATTTAATATGAAACCTCCAAAATTAGTTGAGTTCCA
>JAGLRT010000105.1 GCA_023136155.1 Methanosarcinales archaeon | reverse complement strand
ATGATGTGATGAAGAAGATCGAAGACGATATTGGGAAAAAGCTTGTAGAGCAGGGTATAAAACCATCTACCTTGTTCTTTGATACAACGAATTTTTTCACATACATTGAACATGGTGAAGATATCCCAAAAAAGGGCAAAAGTAAAGAAAAGAGATATGACGTTTCACTTGATGAGTTCGATCTACTGTACGAAACCAAGAAAAAACACAAGGTGTTAGGTTCTCGAATGAAAAAGAACACCCAGGTCATGGATTATTGCCCTTGCCATACCCAGCTTTCTCTTCATTCCATTGGATAAAGTTTCTACCTTGGCACCATTTCTTTCAGTAAGTCCTGCAAAGTCAAGCAGATTCCTGATCTTCTCTTCTCGATTGGAAACATTCTAGAGCTGGCCATAATAATCCAGGTTTTCATAAGCAGATTATCCATCATACAATCCATCGTTATCAAGAAGGATGCCTACTTTCATTCTAAGTTCGTCAATGTTGCCGAGATTGTCCCCAAAACCCAATCAACATTTTTATCAATATGTGGGTAATCATAAATCTGTATGATTATAGATGCCCATGCACACATATTCCCAGACAAGATAGCTTCGAAGGCTGTTGCAGGTCTTGAACATCAGTACGGGGTCAGTGCTTTCGGTGCTGCTACGGTTTCGGGCATACAATCCAGTATGGATTCAGGGAATGTGGGAGCATCGGTGATGTTATCGGTAGCTACCAGTCCAAATCAGGTGGAAACTATCAATACCTGGGTATCTGATGTATCAAAATCCAATCCAAATCTCATAGGATTAGGTGCCATGCATCCTGATTATCCCGACATTGAGACCGAAATACAACGGATGCGGAATATGGGTCTTAAGGGTTTAAAACTGCATAGCGAGTACCAGCACTTCTTTCCTGATGAGGAAAAGATGTTTAGGATATATGAGTCACTTAGTGACGATATGGTACTGGTGTTCCATGCCGGTGACGAGGTCATACCGGTAAAAGAGGTACATACCACTCCCATCCGTCTGTCAAGGATACTTGACTCATTCCCTGACCTGAAAGTAGTAGCTGCCCATCTGGGCGGTCACCGCTGCTGGGATGATGTGGAGTGCCATTTGCTGGGTAAGAATATCTATCTGGACACTGCTTATGTGTATCCGGTGCCAGGACATGAGCATATAACGTTGGAACGCATGGAAGAGATAATAGAAGCTCATGGTTTTGATAAGGTGATGTTCGGTACCGATTATCCATTTAGGGACCAGGGACGGGAAGTCAATAACATACAGAATCTTGGATTTAGTAAAAAACATATAGACATGATACTGGGCACCAATGCAGCACGATTATTTAATGTTGATATCAGTTAGTTCTAAAAAGGAGTTACAATGAGGACCATTGACTGGAACGACGAAAATGAGACCATAATCATGGTCGACCAGACCCTGCTACCTATAGATTACAAGATGATTACATGTGATAATATCGGGTCGCTATGTGAAGCAATTCAATCACTTCGGGTGCGTGGTGCACCTGCACTGGGTGTGGCGGGAGGTTTTGGGGTTGCATTGGCCGCCAGCTACAGCAGTGTTGATTCCATGGAAACACTGTTGGACGAACTAAAGACTGCAGGTGATACAATAAAATCCACCAGGCCTACTGCTGTAAACCTGGCCTGGGGTGTGGACAGGGTGCTGGATGCGGCCCGGGATGCGTATGATACTGATGGGATACGCAGGATTGTACTGCAGGAGGCGAAAGCCATAGCTGATGAGGATGTTGTATTGAACAAGCGTATGGGGGCTCATGGAGCCGCTCTTTTGAATGACGGTGATACAGTTCTTACACATTGTAATGCCGGCCGGATGGCATGTGTAGACTGGGGTACGGCCCTGGGTGTGATACGCAGTGCCGTTGAGGCAGGTAAGGATATTAGTGTCATTGCATGTGAGACCAGGCCGCTAAATCAGGGCGGCAGGATAACTGCATGGGAACTGATGCAGGACAAGATTCCAGTTACTCTTATAACTGATAGCATGAGCGGTCATGTAATGCGGCAGGGATTAGTGGACAGCGTTATTGTGGGTGCAGACCGTATAACCCAGGATGCAGTATTCAACAAGATAGGCACCTATACCCACAGTGTCATGGCAAAGGAAAACGGGGTGCCATTCTATGTGGCGGCACCAGTATCCACTTTTGATTTTGAAAGAATGGAGGACCAGATTGAGATAGAACTGCGGGAGGGGGATGAACTGCGATTTATGGCAGGTAAGCAGATAGCTCCACTTGATGTCCAGGTGTACAACCCTGCCTTTGATGCTACTCCAATGGAAAATGTTTCTGCAATCATCACAGAAAATGGGGTGTTTACGCCGCCTTTTTTATTGGATGAAGTGAAATATAAATATTGATGTCAATGTTGCTTGTTATTCAAGACCTTTGAATTCTTCCTCACATCCTGTTTCAAGGCTTCCATCACATTAAGGTCGACCTGTCCGTTTTGATAGGCAGCCAGGAAACCGTCTTTATTCAGTAGCATGATATCGCCATCACACAATTTATTGAACCTGTCACAAGTCATTTCAATCACTGAATCTACTACCTTGTCTGTGTGTTTTGAAGTGAAATGGAAATCCTCTGACAGTATAAGGTCTATATAATTATAGAGGCTGGAGGTGAGTATACTGCAATCGTTGTGCACATCCCCGGGTTTTGTGCCGTGTTCCTGCGTCATGGACACCGTGCACTCCTGGGTCATGCTACCTTTCAGAAAGTTGCGGCCGTTGTCCAGAAGACTGGCCTTAGCTTTTCTACACCTGGCAAGTCCCTTGGTGTATTTTTGTTTGGATATCCTACCCACATAATACAGGTCATCCATTTCACTCTGGATTGTGCGGGAAATATA
>JAGLRT010000104.1 GCA_023136155.1 Methanosarcinales archaeon | reverse complement strand
GGAGTTGGTTTTTCTACCTCTTTGAGCTGAAGAACATCCGGTAATCCGTATTTTGTGAATACAATCGCTTTCATGAGTATTTCTCCAAGGATTGCTTTACTTTGATTTTTTTCAGATCAATTCCCCACAATTCTAATTAATAATAGTGATGAATATCGTGTAGTGTTGGTTTAAATACTTTTATGTCCGCCAGCCCCACACCACGAGAGCATGTGCCCATCTGGATCTGCTCAGTCCGCACTTGTGGTGTGGGTGCTATTATTCAATTGACTCTGCCAACGCAGCCCGTCAGAGTGGCAGCCAATCTTGTTGACTTGCATAACAATTATTACAGGATCCAATGCAGTACCTTCATTTTTTACAAATACCAGACCTTGCTCCATGCACCTTTTCGTGACATTCCACACACAATGTAGTAAGATTTGCACCCCTGTTCCTCCCACCCTTTGACCTTGTGGACTTGTGATGCACCTCATCGGCTGGTCGGCCGCACATGGTACATACAAATCCATCCCGCACCATGGTTCTTTGCCTCTGCACATGGGACAGCGGTCCTGCATTACCCCCTCCCACAAAGGGCCAGCACTCAAGTAGGTCTATCCAGTCATTCAGTGCCATTTCCTGCCCACGGTCAGTGATACCCAAGCGGTTGCATTGGTCAACGAACCCCAGCAATTCTTGATATCCCTGGTAACCTGCGGCAAGTTCTGCTTTCTTGCTCTGGAACAGGTAGGTAAGCCGCTGAATCCTGGTGCGGTGTTTCATGCTTTTATTCAGGTTTGTGTCCTTCATACTGAACATAACAGGTTAATCAGCACATAATAATGTTTTCCAATGTCCCGTCAATTCAGAAAAGGTTAATTAAATAAAATCAATAGTAATTAACTATGGAAGATTTTACGGGTTCGGATTATACAAAAAAAGAACATTTCCGATGCCAGTTGATATCCTGGGGTGAAGCAGCAGGGATGTCTCGTGAACTGGCTCGCAAGGTACATACCTCCAAGTTTGAACCTGAAATTATTGTTGCCATCGGCAGGGGAGGTTATGTCCCTGCAAGGGTGGTATGTGATTACCTTCTCTTCCGCGACCTGACCACTATAAAAGTAGAACACTGGGGCGTAGCAGCCACCATTGATGACCAGGCTCATATACGGTTCGGTCTGTCCACAGATATATCCAATATGCGGGTGCTGCTAGTGGACGATATTACTGATACCGGTGATACACTCCTTGCTGCACTTAATTATATCAGAAATTGCCAGCCATCTGAAGTGCGGACGGCCGTGCTGCAGCATAAGACATGTTCAACCATTGTGCCTGACTATTATGCGCATAGGATCGTGAAATGGCGCTGGGTCATATATCCCTGGGCCATGTTCGAGGACTTGTCAGGTTTCATTAAACGGATAGCAGTTGAAGAATGGCAGCCGGTGGAAAAGATACAGCAGCGGTTGTTGCATGATTTCCAGCTTTCAATAGGCATCGGGAAACTCAACAGTATCTTTGAAGATATGGAAATGCAGGGAATGATTAATCGTATTGACAAGCAAGGAAAAGTTGTCTACAGGAATTCGGATTAGTACTGCCCGCATTTAAGGAATATTATAGATCCAATTATGGGTGTCAGGTATCTCGCCGTTTTGGATACGCGTAATCTCATCGTACAAACGATTTGCGATTGGACCAATCTCACCGTCATTGATATTGATGTTTGTTTCCTTGTACTGTATCTCGCCCACTGGGGATATGACAGCTGCTGTACCAGTGCCGAATACCTCCTGGAGCCGTCCCTGTTTTGAGGCTTCTATGACCTCGTCTATAGAGATTCGCTTTTCTTGGACTTCCATACCCCACGATTTCGTAAGCTGGATTGCAGTGTCCCTGGTTATACCGGGCAGGATAGAGCCTTCCAGAGGCGGTGTTATCACCACATCGTCTATTACAAAAAAGATATTCATGGTGCCCACTTCATCGATGTACTTGTGCTGTTCGCCGTCCAGCCACAGTACCTGGGTAAAACCTTTTTCCTGAGCTATCTGTGCAGGCAGCAGGCTGGCTGCATAGTTGCCAGAGGTCTTGGCCTCTCCCACACCGCCCTTTACCGCTCTGACATATTCATCGGGGACCAGCAGGCTGACTGGATTGAAACCTTCTTTGTAGTATGCACCAACCGGGGAAAGGATTATCATGAATCGATATGTACTGGACGGATGTACGCCAAGGAAATTATCGGTACCAAAGATAAACGGACGAATGTACAGGGAATATCCCTTTAAGGTAGGTATCCAATTTCTGTCCTGTTTGATTAGTTCGGTCATGGCCTCCATGAACATATCCAAATCGACCTCAGGGATGCACATTCTCACGTCAGACCGGTTCAAACGTTCAAGGTTTTTCTCAGGGCGGAATATGTTGATGCTGCCATCTTTTGTATGAAAAGCTTTGAGTCCTTCAAATACTGACTGGGCATAGTGCAGGGTGCACATGGCAGGTTCGAACTCTATCTTTCCATAGGGTTCTATCCTGGGATTAACCCATTTGCCGTTTTCGTAATCCATACTGAACATATGGTCTGTAAAAACGTCGCCAAAGCCCAGTGTATGAAAGTCAACCTCAGATATGTGGCTATTTTGAGTCCTTGTGATACTGATATCTGACATGATTTTTACCCCTATTAATGTTGAATATTACTGATATCCTATTACTGATAACCATTAATAAAGATAATGGAAGAGATGGTATGGTAAAGCGAGTATGGTTAGTTAAGCAAATAATTGGGCATCATCAACTAAAACGATATGAGAATCCTACAATCTGAAAAAGCCTTTTATCATATTATATTCAATAGAGCCGATAATCAAAATTTAAAATTTAATCGAGGGATTTACATGTTTACCATAAAGAACCATCTGGAAAAGCGTGACGGACACCTTACCATCGGAGGGGTTGACACTGTTGACCTTGTTGATGAGTATGGTACGCCGCTGTATGTAACGAACGAGCAGCGTGTAAGAGACAACTTTCGCAGGTACAGTGAGGCATTTCCTGATGCTGACATGTACTATGCAGCCAAGGCTAACGGAAACTTCACCATCCTGCGTATTCTGGCACAGGAAGGCGCTGGTGCCGACGTGTTTGGGGATGGCGAACTTTATATGGCATTGCTTGCAGGTATCCCAAAGGAGAAGATACTTTTCAATGGCAACTCCAAGACTGACAGGGAACTTGAAATGGCTGTGGCGACCGGGGTCAGGGTCTCAGTGGATTCCCTTGACGAACTGAATACCTTAAGCCGCATTGCCAAATTGCAAAACAGGACTGTAAATATTGCTTTTAGGGTCAATCCGGATGTATCTCCTGATACCCATCCAAAGATAAGTACAGGACTTAAAACATCCAAGTTTGGGATACCGCACAAGGAAGTAGTAGCTGCATACAAAGAAGCGATTGAACTGGAAGGTGTGAATCCCATAGGTATGCACTGTCATATCGGCAGCCAGATACTGGACACTTCACCTTTTGACGAAGCAGTCAACCGTATGATGGATCTGGTCGAGCAAGTGAAAAGACTTGGAGTAGAGTTGGAATTCCTTGATATAGGGTCAGGCTTGGGAATACCCTACAAGAAGGGCGAGCACGCACCCACACCCATGGATCTGGCAGATGTAATACTCCCTATCTTTGATAAACGTTCAAAGGCTATCGGTGTTGACCTGAAACTAATAATCGAACCTGGGAGGTACATTATGGGAGATACAACAGTACTGCTAACCTCTGTCAATACTATGAAGCATGCAGCTAAGAAGTTTGTAGGTGTCGACGCCGGGTTCAACCTGCTGATAAGGCCTGCTATGTATGACAGTTATCATCATGTGGTGGTGGCAAATAAGGTGGATGTCCAGATCTCAAGTCTGTACACTGTGGTTGGCCCCATATGCGAGACCGGAGATATCCTTGCTCATGACAGGGAATTACCTCATGTTGAAAAGAATGATATTATAGCCGTACTTGATGCAGGAGCTTATGGGTTTAGCATGAGCAGTCAATACAACGGACGGCCGAGATGTGCCGAGGTGCTGGTCAATGAGGGTGAAGTGGATGTTATAAGGAAAGCTGAGACTTATGATGACCTGTTGGCGAACCAACTAGTTCCTGCACGATTCCTTTAGATAGGTAGCAGGTGGTTTGTTGCATGGTCGTTTTCATGAATATTACTAAACTACGACAAATTTAAATGTTTGAAAAGGAATTGTTGTTAGCACATTTTGGGGTTTAATAACAAAATCACATGTATTGGAGAGATAAATTTTGACAGTAAGTGTAGAGAGATCAAAATGTGGATATTGTGGTGCATGTGTCAGTGTGTGCCCTACTGGCGCCCTTGAGTTAATGGAAACCTGGATTGAAGTGAGTGAGTCATGTAATGACTGCAGGATATGCGTTAAGATATGTCCTGTGGGTGCCCTGGAGGTATGCAGATGAAGGAACGTTATGATGTTATTGTAGTGGGAGCGGGGCCGGGCGGTTCAATGACTGCAAAGACTGCAGCTAAGGAGGGTCTTGATGTGCTGCTTATCGAAAAGCGGCAGCAGATAGGTGACCCAGTACGATGCGCCGAGGGCGTGAATAAGGTATACCTCAAGGAATACATCGAGCCTGACCCTGCCTGGATATCTGCTGAGGTCAAAGGTTCAAAGGTATATTCACCAGATGGCACCATGGTAGAAATGAGTGAGGAACTATCTGGAGCTGAAGTGGGATATGTGCTTGAGCGTAAAGTGTTCGACCGGGCACTGGCCAGAGAGGCTGCATTGGCAGGGGTTGAGGTAATGGTCAAGACCAGGGCAACCGGACTCTTGATGGAAGATGGTTTTGTTAAAGGCATAAAAGCCGAATATATGGGTAAGCAGTATGAGATAATGGCAGATATTGTGGTGGGTGCTGACGGAATTGAATCGAAAGTGGGACGCTGGGCCGGAATTGACACCACATTAAAACCGAGGGATATGTGCACTTGCGCACAGTATCTCATGACAAATATTGATATAGACCCGGATTTTTGCAAATTTTATCTGGGGAATAAGATTGCTCCTGTGGGTTATGTCTGGATATTCCCAAAAGGAAGAAATACAGCTAATGTTGGAATAGGCATAACAGGTCATATGTCAGGTGAAGTCAGGGCATTGGAATTACTGGATGAGTTCATAAATAAACATTATCCTGATGGCAAAAAAATTGAGATGGTTGTGGGAGGTGTGCCTGTATGCGGTTCAATTGCTAGAACAGTTTCCAATGGACTTATGCTTGTTGGAGATGCTGCCCGCCAATCAGACCCGGTGACTGGCGGCGGAATATTCAATTCCATGTGGGCAGGAGATATAGCTGGCAAAGTGGCAGCTAATGCCATCAGGCGCTCAGATGTGTCTGCTGAATCTTTGCAGGAGTATGAGAAGAAATGGCGTGTTGAACTGGGGCGTGACCTTGATATGGGTATGGTGGTCAAGGAACGGTTCACCAGAATGACGGATGATGAACTGAATACGCTGGCTCATTCCCTTGAAGGGGTTGACCTGGGTAGTACCACTCTTATTGGGTTGGTGTGGGCTTTGTTCAAGGCTAATAAAAAACTACTCTGGGACTTGAGGAGCATATTCATAGGTATTAAGGAAATAGAGAGTGAAGTTAAAAAGGAGGTCTATACATGAGTGATGCAAATTTAGGACCAAAGGCCGGTTCACTTTTATTTGGCAGCCTGAAGGATAAGGATGGCATCATCATGGCATCCAATCTCAGGATTGCACTGGTGAACAGGGGCATTTTCCGGGCAGCTAAGGATATGGACGCTGCACTTATTGTTGAACTTGCCAGATCTGAAAGTGACCTTGAAGGGGGTTATACAGGCCAGACACCGGCTGATTTTTCGCGAATGGCAAATGAAGCGGCGCAAGAAGTGGGCTTTGATATATGGGCATTGCATGCAGACCATATTGGGATTAAGAAAGGTACACCAGAAGATATTAAGGGCACAAAGGAACTGGTGAGTGCCCAGATAGATGCGGGTTTCACTTCATTTGCTATTGATGCGTCCCATCTGTTCAATTTCCATGGCGGCGACCTGCGAGAGGAACTGGCAAGTAATATCAATGCCACTACCGAAGTTGCAAAGCATATCGATGAAAAAATGGCGGGCAGGGAGTACGGCCTTGAGGTAGAGGTCGGAGAGATAGGACGGGAAGACGAATCGGGCAGGGTGCTTACCAGCCCTGATGAAGCAGTTACATTCATTACTGCGCTAAACGAGAATGGCATCCGGCCACATGTGCTGGCTATTGCCAATGGTAGCGCACATGGCAATACTTATGACGCCCTTGGCAATATGATTGAGCAGGTTTCAATCGACATACCACAGACCTCGGCTGTGGCTAAGGCATTGAGGGACAATAACCTGGACGTAAGGATTGCCCAACACGGTATTACGGGAACTCCCAGGGATTTGATACATAATCATTTTCCGCGTGGGGATATTATTAAGGGTAATGTGGCTACGTTTTACCAGAATATGGTATGGGATTTGTTCAAGGTGTATGAGCCTGAACTGTACAGTGATATCTGGAACTGGACACTTGATACTTACAGGGAGCAGGCAAAAGGCAAGTCCGATAACGAGTTGTTCGGTAAATTCTCCAAATTCGCTATCAAGCAGTTCTATGACAGGATTTATTCTGTTGGTGAGGACACAAAGATGGCCATTGATGCTCTGGCTTATGCTGAAACGCTGGTGTTCCTGAAAGCTTTCAATGCCGGAGGCTCAGCGCAGATTGTCAGGGATGCGATTAAGTAGGGTTGTTTTTTGTGGGGTTCAATAGTGGGGGGCTTACAGGGGATTATCCAGGGATTTCGATCTATACAGGATTGGGATATTTTTCCGGGTATACAAGTGACGTATAATAGCAAATTTACGCTCCACACGTGATAAGAATCCGGAATAATATAAGTAATCTCACAATTTTTGCTTCAGTGCATATCCCATGCCAATGGTGTAAATGGGCAATATAAGATATCGCAGCCCAATGTCAGTGAAGTACTGGGTAATCGTCATGGGGAAGAATCCTACGGACACGAACACCAGGTCAAGACCAAGATTTATCATGAGCCAGACCACCCCTAAGGTCACCCCCACCCTAACATGATCTTTCCCGATCTCCTTGAAGTATATAACTGCAAGGGTCACACCCGTCAGGCCGCCTACAACGATCATTATAGACTTGAAAAACGTCTCAGGGATTAGGAAGTTACCGCTTGGATCCACAAAAGGGAATCCTGCAATGAACGGTATCAACCATATAAGAAAACCGAATAAAACAATCTTCAGATATTTATTCATCTGTTCTACTCCTAATATTTGCATGTATTTATTTGAAACGAAATCGTTTACTTCCACTCGAAATTGTTTGAGTACTCAAGGTTATACACGATGTACAATAAAAAATTATCCCGAGCTTTTTAGGCTAATAAAATCCCGTACAAAAGATAAGACTAATACATTTTATCTTGTTCTACACGCAAAGAGTCAAAACAACTATTATAACAACTATTGGTGATGACCTTGGCAGCCCCTTCCATCCAATCCCTGATCGAGCAAAAACAACAAGAACTCCATGACCTCGTCCAGTACCCTGAAGATAAACTCACCAGCATCATCAGAGATGTGGGATTCAAATGTGATCTGTGCAGCCGCTGCTGCACAGAAAAATTCAATGATCATGTATTCCTGCTCGATGCCGATACTGCCGTCATAAAACAGATCGACGCTTTAGCCCTGACACCCGCTCCCTATTTTGAGTTCTGCGACCAGTACGGCAGATTCTATGTATCGGGCTATTCCCTGAAAAACAAACCAGACGGTTCATGTTATTTCTTAGAATGGGGACGGTGTCGCATCTATTCCAGTCGCCTGTCCATCTGCCGTGTATATCCATATATGCTGCACAGGGAGGCAGATGAGTCCGGGAATATGGACTGGCGGCAGATTAGCGGTCTAAACGAGCACGGGTGTTACCATACAGAGATAGGAGATTCCGAGGCCAGGGAGATAGCAAAGGAGACCAGGGATTATGAAAAGGCATTCCTGGAACAGGAATTACGTTTTCTGAAAGCCGTCAACACCCACTTCACCAAGAACGGGCTAAGGCATGTCCAGAAGGTCTATGACAAGAAGATGAGACTTTACAAAAAGGGGGAAAGTATAGAGGTCTGGGTGTATTACAACAGCACATTTGAGAAAAACATAATGCCTGTGGAACAATAAAATGGGTTATTGATGAAGCATTTTATCAAACTGTCAATTCTAACAGTCTTTGGTTGAAGTGGCCCAGGCGCAAATATTAAGGGACCTTCCACATGAGTAATTGTTTAGAGGTGGAATAAAGACAGTTGACTGTTGTTTGATTAAGTAGATAGTGATTAATTTTGAGGTATATATTCTAATATTACTGCATTGCTTACGGCATTAACTGCTTTTAAAGTTGGAAGGCTGGATTTAATTAGATCAACAAGTGCTTTCAGAAGGGTGTCAATCTAAGGGCTTAGAGCCAAATTTTACTGAAAGTGGGTGTTTTGATGCTTTTGATAGAGTTTTTGATGATTTCTGTGTGTTTTGCCAGAGGCTCAGCCTACAAAATGTTTCTTATTATATCCTGCCTGGATAATATTGTGTTGTTCATCCAATATGATGTTCTGATTATTGATTAAAAGACGCCCGTCCACCGTCAATCCATATCTGCTATAGAAGGAAAAATGAACGATCGTTGCTTGTGGAATGAACATCTGTGGCATGTTTTTTGAAAAAGGCCTGTATGTTTGGTTATCTAATATCGCCAAACCGGTATAATCGCTCCGGGAATCAATTGATTTATTGAGCAGTTCTTCTCCGTTATCATCAACCACATACATTTGAATTTCCTTGTAATATCCTTCACTTGTCCAGTGATACGGTCCACTAGTGGTCTGACAAATGGTCAGATCCTGTTCAGGTATAACTTTTACGGCATAGGCAATTTCAACATGGGGTATATTCCCGGGTTTTTGTTTTGGCAATGACATTTCATCATGTTTTTTAAAAGATTCAAATACCGATCTGTTCACCCAGTTGGCCCAGAAATAGTAATCCCCAGGTTTAGGAGGATCGTATGAATTATCCTTCAAATCATAATAGGGAGGAATGTCAAATGCAATGGAGTAATCAAACTGTTCTGCGACGGTAAGGGCTTCAAGGCTCTTTTCATATGATGTTGAAGGTATGGGTGTTGTAT
>JAGLRT010000103.1 GCA_023136155.1 Methanosarcinales archaeon | reverse complement strand
GTATTGACTGCCAGGTACGCCTTCAGGCCGCTGTCCTTCACCTGCTCAACAAACGCATCAAGGTTGTCCAGGGTTATGTCCCGGGCCCGGGCCCTGAGACTGAACCGGTCAATGGAAAAATACACAGCATCGGCATGGTCCCTGCAAGCTGACAGTGCTGCAGGATTGCGCACACCAGACACAAGTTCCGGAATAGGTCCTGACATATTGAAAATACTACCCTGAAATTATTTTGTAGTTTTCCAAGATAATTAATTCAATTTCCGTAACATCATTTTTGTCGTAATATTGGAAAACAACGTAAATAAGAATATTGCGATACCCATCCACACAATAATTCTTCCAATCTCTTCAATACCCCCCAGCGTGAGCAACAACCCGCTACCGAGGATTATTAAATTTACTTTGGTCAGTTGCCTGTTTCTTTTGAGTATGGCAATATATTTCTGTCTCTCATTCAAATTCTCTTTCTTCTCAGGATTCATTAATGTCACATCCTTTTAACTTAATTCAATTAACTCATCAGCTGCTTTTTTTAATCTATTCAGGACCGCAACCCCAACTCCAACACCGACAATCCTTATCGAACCGTCTGCTACTATAACATCCACATCTTGCAAATCCAGATGCCTCAGACCTGCAAACAGATTGCTTGCTATGACAGATGTATCGTACCTGCTCCCGAGCAAGAATACCTCATCAGCCGATACTTTTTCGGCAGTCTCATCGGTCACCAGCAGCCCCACCCGGATATTACTGTGTCCGTAATCCCTGACCATCTCACTTATCTTATCCACAACAGCGTGGCTGTTTCCTATAACCAGGACCAGTCTTGTTTCCGGCGAATAATGTGTATATTTCAGGCCCGGCGACCTGACAGCTTCTCCTGCACCGGCCTGTTTATCAGTGTAACCAATAAGCACCTCACCCACATATTTCCTTATCTGCTCCACACCTATCTCGCCCGGTCTTAGCAGCGCGGGAATGTCTGAAGTCATGTCCAGTACAGTGGATTCAACACCCACACGAACAGGCCCCCCGTCAATCACCGCATCAATCCTGCCTGAAAGGTCGGCCATAACATGCTCTGCAGTGGTGGGGCTGGGTCTGCCTGAAATGTTAGCACTGGGTGCGGCAATAGGTGTACCTGCCTGCTTTATCAATGTTATTGCCACGGGATTATCAGGCATCCTGACCGCCACTGTGTCCAGCCCGCAGGTAGTAACGTCAGGCACAATGTCCCTGCGCCTGAAGATAAGGGTCAGGGGCCCTGGCCAGAATGCGTCCATCAGGTTACGGGCGCTGTCGGATACTTCCTTTACAAGCATGTCCAGTTGCTCTGTGTCTGCAATGTGTACGATAAGTGGATTATCCTGCGGGCGCCCTTTTGCCTGGAATATCTTTTGGACCGCCACAGTGTTCAATGCATCGGCGCCCAGGCCGTATACGGTCTCTGTAGGGAACGCCACGGTGCCGCCCTGCTTTATAATACGGGCAGCTTCACTGATAATTTCATCGAAGTTACCGCCTTCAAATTTAAAAATACGTGTTGTGTTGTCCATTCGCCCGGTTATTGTGTATAATGTTATGAAAAAAGTAAGGAACAGGCTTATTTGCCTATCTCCATTGTCTTGTTGGTCTTTGCTATGGATTTTGCACCATCGGATTCCATTTCGCACATCGCCCGGATAGCATCCACGTTCTCAGGTACTACATCCGATTCCTGGTGAATGGCCTGGAAGAAGTACAATTCACCCTGGTACTTACTGATACTGTCCTTCCATATTACGTTCTCGAACATATCACTGCGGCTTCTACCCAGATCCCTTGCCAGTTCCATGACCTCTGCCGT
>JAGLRT010000102.1 GCA_023136155.1 Methanosarcinales archaeon | reverse complement strand
TTGTTTCATCGAGAAAAAGCATATTGGGGGTCATGCCTTTCTCGAGAAGTACTTTACAGATGTCGTCTTCTATTTTTTTGCTGGTTTCATGATCTATGTATTTGTAATGGTTCAGGAAGTTTTGGCAGGTGAGTTTGTGTGGAAATTTCCACAGTATATTCAATGAGGATTTATTGAACCATTTCTGCATGGAATTTTCGGATAGTGCTCCATCACATCTACCGATGATGTTTAAGAGGAGATATTCATCAACTGTTAGCCCTTCAATTATCTTTTTGTCGGTGTGTTTGTTTACTGTTTCAATGAAGTTTAGTTCATCGGATATGGAAAGCAAAGCTGTTGTTTTGCCATATTGAAATGATTTTAGTTTGATGTGGGGCAATTCTGCTGCTTTGTCTTTCAATTCTACAATCTTTTCAGCAGTTCCAATGTACTTTTGCCACACTTGTTTGGGCTTGCCATCAACTCTGGCCATTTCCACGGCATACCAATAGATATGGCCTTTGAGCTTTTTCTTTTTCAATGAAAATTAGAGATTAATTCGCGTATCTTTGAAACTCAAGTATAAAGCACTGGACTGCAGGGCAGGCCAGGATCACAATGGTCTGGTACATCATTCAGATCAGTGTGTACAATATGCGTCCAATGCATATATCAAATGTCTGAAAGAACACAATATACAAATCAATATGAGTAGAAGGTGAAATCCCTATGACAATGCATTTTGCGAAAGTTTCATGAAGACATTGAAATACGAAGAGGTCTACCTCTCTGATTACAGGACTTTCGAAGAGGCGTTTGATAATATAAATAATTTTATCGAGAGTGTATCTAATGAAATACGATTTCATTCGAGGATAGGATATCTACCGCCAATAGAATTCGAGGAGGAGTTAACTTTAAATAGTGTTGCTTAACTACCTGTACGTTGGAAGGGGTGCACTCCAATTTTTTATTGCTACTTACCCCATCATCGAAAATATGCAGGAGAAAAAAGTGCCTTTTAGAAAGCTGCGCAGATATAAAATGGCAAAACGGTATGGTACGATCATTGACATACTCATCAAATATGAATTCGGACATCTTGTGGACCAGATGGGGCTAAAGCCGTTAAAATCAGTCTTAAAAACGAGATTTAAAAGTTATACTGAACCAAAGGGTGTTCAGTTGACCGGACCAGAACGAGCACGACTAGTTCTTGAAGAACTGGGTCCTACCTACGTAAAACTTGGGCAGATTCTTAGTATGCGGCCAGATCTTATTCCAATTGAGTATGCAAACGAGTTCGAAAAACTCCAGGATACTGTGCAGCCATTTGATTTTGAAGACCTAGAAAGTTTAATAAGGACAGAACTGGGGGCACCCATAGATGAAATATTCAGGGAATTCAGACATGAGCCAATTGCAGCAGCATCAATCGGACAGGTTCACCGCGCAAAATTTCATGACGGTAAAGATGTTGTGGTCAAGATACAACGACCTGGGATTAAGACAATCATTGAAGCAGATCTGGACATTATTTACAGTATAGCCAGATTTGCTGAAGAACATATCCACGACGTAAAACTTTACAGCCCAGTTGCGATTATTGATGAGTTCTCAAGGTCAATCCATGCCGAATTGGATTATACCTGGGAAGCCCGCAACATTGATCGGTTTTCAAACAATTTCAAAGATGATCCTCATATCTATATTCCAGAAGTATACTGGGACTTCAGTAGCGAACGCATCCTTACGCTTGAATACATTAAAGGAATCAAAGGTAACGATTTTAAAAAGATAGACGAATTAGGGCTTGACCGTAACCAGATTGCTACATACGGTGCAAAAGCCTTTATCAAACAGGTATTTGAGTATGGTTTCTTCCATGCCGATGTGCATCCTGGAAATGTGTTCATAATGGATAACGGGAAAATTGCATTGATAGATTTTGGTATGGTCGGGCATCTATCAAATGATATTCAAGATGCACTTATTGATGGACTCATTGCAACAAGCAAAGGTGATGTTGGACAATATGTCGAAATACTTAGAGATCTTGATGTAATAACGGAAGAAGTTAACATAACAGCATTAAATGCCGACCTTGAATATTTGCTGGATAAATATTACGGCAGGTCTTTAAAACAACTGGATGCACCTGCCCTTACTATTGAAATGATTAGTCTTCTTCGAAAACACCAGGTTAAAGTTCCGGCATCTATTGCGTTGCTTTCAAAGGGCGTGGTCACAATCAGTGGATTCGGTACTCAAATGGAACCTGACTTCAATATAACCGTGCTTGTAGAACCTTATGCAAAGAAAATGATGTCAGACCGCCTGCGTCCCGGAAAGCTAGCTGCCAGCATGTCTAAGGATATATGGAAGCTCACCCGCACACTGCATAAGGTACCGACGCAAGTATCGCATATCCTCTCCTCTGCTGAAAAAGGATATGTGAACGTGAAGTTCGAACAACACGGACTTGACAGGATTGTTAAGGAAATGGATACTGCAAGCAACCGATTGTCATTTAGCCTGATTATTTCAGCGATCATTGTAGGTTCATCCCTGATAATCCAGACTGGCATGGAACCGCATATCTGGGGTATGCCGGTACTAGGTTTATTTGGTTTTTTAATAGCCGGTTTTGTCGGAATGGGACTTGCGGTTCACATAATAAAATCCGGGCGGATGTGAAGTATCTGGGTATATGGTTTCTGCGAGTGTAACATACAATGCCATCCCACCCGTTTTCCATTTAATTTGACGAGTTATATTTCTTATTTATTATCTGAAAATGATTATTCTGTGGTAGACAGGTAAGAATCAAAACCCGAAGATGTCAGTATTTGCCCCTCAGGAGTTATCAGGATGCACTCGGTATTTTCAGTATTCTCAATAATTTCAAGACCGTTCTCAGGTCCTAACACAAAAACTGCTGTGGCTAGAGTGTCTGCTTCCATGGCTGAGTTTGCTATCACGGTTGCACTCATGAGACCATCTGATGAAATTCCAGTCCTTGGGTCACTTATGTGTGAGAGCCGGGCCGATTCATTGAAGTAGCGTTCATAATTGCCACTGGTTGCTACTGCCATATCCGATATCTCCATGATCACTACTGATTCACTCTTATCTTCTGGATTACGAAGCCCCACTTTCCATTTCGAGCCGTCGGGTTTTGTGCCAAAATACATTCCATCCCCCCCGGCATTTACAAAACCGCTTGAATATCCGCTGTTTTTTATGACCGCAACTGCCTGGTCCACAGCATACCCTTTGGCTATGCCGTCAACAGTGATGGACATACCGTCTGTTTTAAAGGAAACAGTATCGTCGTTAATTGATATATTGCTGTAGTTCACAAGTAGCAGGGTTTCGTTTATTTCCTGTTCGGTTGGAAACTCACCTGCACTTATTTTGCTTTTCCACAGGTTAAGTATGGGTTTTATGGTAATGTCAAAGGCACCTTTGCTGATATCGCCATAATATAATGAATGCTTAATTATGTAAATGAAATCCTCAGATGCGTTATCTAATTTACCTTTTGTGTTCAGGATGCTGATTTCACTGCCCGGGTCATATGTGCTCATAAGTCCTTCGATACGGTATATTTCATAAAATGCATTGTTTATGGCGTCTTGGGCATCATTGTTTGTATCAATAATTTCTATAGTAACAATAGTGCCCATCATCTGTCTGCTCTCTGTAATGATGGCCGTGCTGTTCGTATCATTGGATAAAAGGATGTAGAAATTGAAAAAGGCTATAGCCAATGATATCAATACTAAAATATACACAATTTTCCTGCGTTCGTGGTCAATCATGTTTGTTTAATGATTATTGGATTATATATCTAAGTTTTGTTATCATGATGTGTGTAAGATGTAACGATTCAAGAACGTTTATGATGCAGAAAAAACAATTCGATAAATTTAAGTAAAGCAGTGTAAAAGTTAATATGGGTTTGGAATATCGTGAAATTTCAATATGTATTAACATTAAATGATTCAGTGTATGCGGAAATAGCAGCAGACAATGCTATAAAGTTAGCTAAGATGTATAATGCTGAAATTTCCATTATAAATGTAGTAGATAACAATCTATTCAAAGAAGAAGAAATTGGGATTCAAATAGAATTGGGTCAGATACTGGTTGATAAATACAAACAGATATGTGGAAATAATGGAATTAGCATAAAGAATGCGATTGTGGCAATAGGATCACCAGTATTTGAAATTATTAAGATGCAAGAGGAAACCGATGCTAATTTAATTATTTTAGGTGCATCTAAAAACAAATTAGGGAAAATATCTGAGAAGCTCATAAAAGATGTTAAATGTCATGTGCTGATAGCCCGTAAAAATACTACTGGTGAGGAGCTATTCAGCAACATTCTTGTTTCGATAGATAGTACAAAGTATGTTGGATATGCTGGAAAATTTGCAGCCAGCATTGCACATCGCTCTCATTCGAACCTGACGGCCTGTCACATTGTTCCGCATGAGGTGAAAGAGGATGAGGGTAATAAAATAACCAAACCGGTATTAGATATTGCCGAATCAAAAGGAATTCATGTAGAATCTTTAAAGGCGGAAGGAAGAACAGCCGATGAGATTCTTAATATAATTTACGATAAATCCTTTGACCTGTTGGTTTTAGGATATCCAGGTCGTAGTAAAGTTTCCAGGTTTATACATGGAAGTATCTCGGAAAAAGTTATTCATTCAGCAACGTGTTCTGTTTTTGTGGTGAAAA
>JAGLRT010000101.1 GCA_023136155.1 Methanosarcinales archaeon | reverse complement strand
AATCTTCATTCCAGGTAAGCGACGGTTCCCCCGTTACTGACAGGATAGTCCTGAAAGCCAGGCGTCCCGGTCAGATCGTAAATGAATTGGTTGATGAAGGATTTGAAGAATTTACTCTCGCCCAGAAGTTGTACACCGAAGATGAAGACATAATAAAGGGCAAGGAAAATGTGCCTGAAAAGGCAGATTATTTCAGTATAATCCATGCGAGGAAAACACGTGAGCAGTAAATACAAAATATATTTCGTCGGAGCGGGTCCGGGTGACCCTGAACTGATAACAGTGAAAGGCCGGAAAATGCTTGAGAATGCTGACCTGGTGGTATATGCCGGCTCTCTGGTAAACCCTGTACTGCTGGACAAAATCACGGGCAAGAAGATTGATAGCTATGGGATGCGGCTGGAAGACATCACCAGCACAATGGTAGATGCAGTGAAGGAAGGACAAAAGGTTGTGCGGTTGCACAGCGGTGACCCTTCCCTGTACGGCGCCATCATCGAGCAAATAAACGAACTGGCAAAACACGGCGTGGACGTGGAGGTTGTGCCCGGCGTTTCATCTATTTTTGCTACAGCAGCAGCCCTTGGTACCCAGTTGACCCTGAAAGGCGTCAGCGAAACCCTCATAATCACACGACCTGCCGGCCAGACCCTTGAAGAGGATGACCTGGCAGCATTATCCGGACACGGCGCCACCATGGCAGTATTCCTGGGCACCCGTAAGATAGAAGAGGTCATGCAGGTAGTGGAATATCCGCCCGACACTCCTGTGGCAGTGGTATACCACGCTTCCTGGGATGACCAGCAGATAATCAGGGGTACGGTTTCTGACATTGCGGCCCAGGTCAAAGCGGCTGGTCTAACACGTTCTGCCATGATACTTATCGGCGGGGTAGTTGACCCCGTACATTACAGGAGGTCCCACCTATACGCACCGGAATAATCCATCTTGAACATAACCTGGACGTTGCCTTGAAGATTCAGGAATGTGTGGCCGGCGACCTTATTATCTATAGTAAGGAAGCATTCAGGACCGCTTTTACACAATATAAGGCAATCATAGCGGTGATGGCATGCGGAATTGTTGTGCGGGAACTCGCACCATTACTCGATGATAAATGGACTGACCCCCCGGTAGTGGTTGTGGATGCTGGCCTGAACTATGGCATAGCACTGTGCGGTGGTCATCATGGAGCCAATGAACTGGCACAGCGTCTGGCCGGAACAGGAGCACATCCGGTAATCACTACAGCTACGGAAAGTCTGGGGCGCCCTTCAGTTGAAGGAACATCGCAGGTGCTGGACTGTGATATTGTGAATAAGGATTCGACCAGGGCTGTAAATTCCCACCTACTCAAATCTGACCTGCCTGTAATTGAGATACATGGACCAAAAGTGGTGGTCGTGGACGCGGATGTTAGTGTACTCCAGAAAAAAGCAGGTGAAAGAAAAATGGGGGTCATTGTTGGTATAGGTACAAGGCGCAATGTATCCTCAGGCAATGTGGTGGATGCTATCCAGACGGCACTGTCAGAGTGCAGGCTAAGCATGGCAGACGTGGAACTGTTCGCTTCAGCCGATGTCAAGGAGCATGAAACAGGAATTATCGAAGCAATTAGGAGCATCGGTGGTCATATCGTATTCGTACCGGGAAATGTTATAAACTCCATCAACCCGCCGTCTGATTCCGAGGCAGAGCGACTTGGCTTGACCGGGGTATGCGAGCCAGCTGCACTGGCACTAAGCCGTGAACACAATCTTATCATGAAGAAAAAGGTATACAACAATGTCACAATTGCAATCGCAAGGTAATGGGAAACTCTACGTCGTTGGAATAGGGCCGGGTTCGCCCGGGCACCTGACACTGCGGGCCGTGGAAGTGCTGGAAGGAGCAGATGTCATAATCGGTAACGGGACCTACCTGGACCAGATTGACCATCTTTTGACAGGGCAGCAGGTCATAAGATCAAGTATGGGAAAAGAGGTTGATCGGGCCAGCAAAGCTATCGAACTGGCACGGGATCGGAAGGTAGCTATGGTCAGTGGCGGGGACTCCAATGTATATGGCATGGCGGGATTGGTGCTGGAAGTGGCCCAGCATTCCGACCTGAAGGTGGATATCGAGGTGGTGCCCGGTGTTACTGCACTGAGCGCAGTTGCCAGCCTGCTTGGGGCACCTGTTGTCAGTGATTTTGCAGTTATCAGTCTTAGCGACCTGCTCACACCATGGGAGGTTATCGGGCAGCGGCTGGAAGCAGCTGCTTCTTCGGATATGATCATCGCCCTCTACAATCCAAAGAGCAGACAACGCAATACGAATTACATTCGGGCAGTGGAGATAATCAGGCGTAACCGGGTAGATACGGTGCCAGTAGGTATTGTCAGGAATGCACTGCGCCCGCAAGGCGAGTCCGTGATTGTAACCACATTGGGTGAGGCGATGGAACATGACGACGAAGTGGATATGAGCACGACAGTAATTATTGGCAATAGCGAATCCAGGATATGGGGTTCGAAGATAATCACACCCAGGGGGTATCACAAGAAATATGAATACTGATTTAGTCAAAACGGCCGGTCATCACACAAAAGAGATTGACCAGGAACTGGTACGCAGATGCATCGAACCAGGTGCCACTACCCCTGAGGCCATGACCATTGCAGAAGCGGGCCGTGCCGTTGCCAGGGAGATTGTCGGGGACAGCGGACCTGAGGATCTGATTCGGCAGCGGTGTGTGGTAGCCACAGGTGACCCCGCATTTAAAGACTTACTTGTATTCAATCATGACCCAATCAGGGCGGGGCTGGATGCCATTTCTGCAAAGGTACCTATTTACACTGATATACGGATGGTTCAGACCGGGATAATCAAGACCGGGCATAATTGTAAGGTGCAATGTGCACTGGATGCAAAAAATAGTGACGCCCTTGCGCAGGAATTGGGTATTACCAGGACTTCGGCGGGGTTCCTGACATTGGGGCAGGACCTGCAGGATTCTATTGTTGTAATCGGGAATGCGCCATCATCTGCCATCACTGTATCCCGCATGGTTGAGTATGGCATATGGCCGGCACTTATTGTCGCAGTGCCTGTTGGATTTGTCAATGCTGCCGAATCAAAGGAGCGGGTGCGTGAAATTGACATACCTTCCATAACCTGTACCGGAACCCGTGGAGGTACGCCGGTGGCAGTCGCATGTGTCAATGAATTGATTATTTTGAGAAAAAAATAATCATAAAAGAGATATATTACCAGCCTATTCTATAAGCCGGATGGCAAAGAAACGAAGAACCAGGCCTGTTGAAACCCAATCAAAAAAAGAGTTACGACAGCTTCAAAAGGTAGAGATTAAAAAGCGGGCCAACAAAGCAAAAATTCTAATCGCATTTGGCTCAGCCATAATCCTGGTCGCATTTTTGTGGGCCTCATTCGGCAATCACGATGCTCCACAGGAGTGGAGTGTTGACGACTCCGGTATCATGTCCTATCCAACTGATCGAGGAGTTCCGGTGTTTGACTCCATGATTGTAAATAATTCACCGGACCATACACTTCAATACATCAACTATTCCAGCAGGGATGCCGTTATCAGTGCCCTGCTGCGCCTTCCTAATAGTAGCGGGCAAGTGCCTGGTATCCTAATCCTTCCCGGGGCAGCTGTCACCAAAGAAGGAGAGCAAGGGCTGTCGGCCGAACTGGCAAAAATGGGTTATGCATCAATGGTCATTGACCAGCGCAATAATGGCGGTGTTGATTTCCAGATGGACGGAGAGCTGTTCGAAGCAGGGTATGAGCCTGACCAACACAAGATGGTCTATGATGCATTGCGGGCCGTTGATGTGATGCGCCAGTATCCTGAGGTAGACCCTGATAATATCGCAATCATAGGTATCAGTAACGGTGGCAGGTTCGCCATAATTGCTGCAGGTATCGACCCATCTGTCAATGGAGTTGTGGGTATCAGTACCAATGGGTATGATGTGGAATCGTTTATAAGTGAACCATCGGGCCAGTTAACACAAAACCAGACAAGATTCCTGCGTTCTATTGACCCTGACATCTATCTGGATAAGCTTTCCCCACGTAAACTGGTGATGATACATATGACCAATGATTCTGTCATCCCATTGGAGCTGGCACAGGCCACGTATGAAAAAGCAAATGAGCCAAAGGTGTTTTATCCTCTGGAAGGTACGGGGCATGGATATAATGGTGCCATGAAGGATGTGCTTGAGGATGAACTTACCCATATGTTCAGTTGAAGAAAAGGTGAAAACGCTAGCTTGAAGTTGATTCGATATCTTAATCGATGACATATGAGTTTAATTCATACCTTTTCCTTAACCTTCTCATCAACCATGATATCAGAAATAACAGTCTCCGGATAATTCCCAGTCTCATCCTTCTCAGCAGACTTTACCATATCCCACACTGTAAGCAGCGCCACCGACACGCCATGCAGAGCCTCCATTTCAACCCCGGTCTTCCCGACCGAACGCACTTCCACCACAGTATCCACCCTGTCATCCTTCACATCAAACTCCACGTCCACATGGGTGATAGGTATCTGGTGGCACATAGGTATAGTATCCCAGGTGCGTTTCACAGCCTGCACAGCCGCTATCCTGGCAGTGGCCAGCACATTCCCCTTTTCAAAAGTGTGGCTGCGAATCGCCTCGATTGTAGCGGATTTAAGCCTGATATGTCCGGAAGCCACGGCCCGCCTGACAGACTCAGACTTATCGCTGATATCCACCATCCTGGCCCGTCCTTCGTGTATGTGTGTGAAAATCTCAGCCATGTTTTTAGTCAATCCTGACATGCTTTCGCTGCTGGTAATCTTCAAGTGCCAGTTTCAGGTCATCAGAGAGCGTTTGTGCCTCTTGCAGGTTTAATTTTAAAACAGTCTCATCCTCGCCATGGCGCACCACCAGCCTGACCCTGTTACGTTCCAGTTCTACAAGTATTTCCCTCAATTCCTCACCACATTTAAATTTTCATGGCAGCCGGGATATTGTCAATCACATCACTGGCTAACAGCCCGTTTCCCAGCTTCTCATAGGCTATATTTCCTGCCCTTCCGCAAATGAATGCCGCAGCTGATGCAGCTTCAATAGCACTATGCTTTGCAAACAGTGCTCCTGTAATACCTGCCAGTACATCTCCTGTACCGCCCACGGTCATGCCGGGATTTCCTGTGCGGTTGACCCTGGCACCCTGTCCGTCAGAAATGATATCTTCCGGACCCTTGAGCAACACCACAGCGCCATTGTCAGCCGAAAACCTGTTCACCATACCTACGCGTTTGTCAAAGTCATCAAGGACATTGGTGCCACCAAGCAGCTTGAATTCACCTGCGTGAGGTGTGATTATCATCTCGCAGCCGTACCGGTTCAGCGGTGTCTCCAGCGCGGCCAGCCCGTCAGCATCAACCACGACCCGGCTGCACATCGGCAGTATCTCCCGGACGGCAGATAATGTTTCATCATCCCTGCCAAGTCCCATACCAATCACTACCACGTCATGAGCCTGAATAAGCTCTTCCAGGACAGGTAAGTCCTGCCTGTGCAGGCGTTTCTTTAACAATTTCCTAACAATCAGGTTTGGTGAAAAGGATGCCACTATACCGGCAACGCTCTTAGGAACTGCAACGGTCACAATATCAGCACCCGCCCGCAGTGCCGCCATTCCTGAAAGTGCAGGCGCACCAGTATATGCACCGCCGCCGATAATCAGCACCCGTCCGCCTTCACCTTTATGGCTGTCAGGCCGTCGGCCGGTCACCAGTTTCAGGTCACCGGGTCCCACCACGATCTCGGCTTCGGACGGGATGCCGATATCTGCTACAGCAATCTCTTTAATATATTCCTTTGCGACCTTTTCCAGGAGACCTGGCTTAGGGAGGTGGAAGGTAACCGCCACATTTGACTGGACCGCTTTTTCGAACTTGCCACCGTCAGGGTCCATTCCAGATGGTACATCAACACTGACCACTTTAGCGTCAGAACCGTTTATCAGGTCAAAGACTGTTGTTTCAAGTTCCCTTATGGGTCCATTTATGCCGGTACCGAAAATTGCATCCACTATCACATCACAATCAGAGAAATATGCAGGGTCCAGACCTGATACATCAGTCACTTCGATGACAGGTATGCCAGTGTTCTTAAGAATGGAAAGATTCCTGGCAGCCTCAGGTGTTTTGACATCACCGGACTTACCCAGAAGTAATACCTTCACCTCATAACCGGTCAGGTGCCGGGCTGCCACGAATGCATCTCCCCCGTTGTTGCCCTTACCGGCCACTAGTAATACACGCTCCCTGATAGTAAGGTTCATTACTTCGGCAGCCACTGCCGAACCTGCGTTTTCCATCAACTGGAGCCTGGACAGTCCCAGATATTCGCAATTTGTATCCAGTGCATCCATTTGTTTTGAAGTAATAGTCTTCATATCTGAATTTCCCCAATGTTACACAATTAATGTTTATAGGGCATGATATAAATTAATTGTTTATTGTCAGTTTCTGGTTGAAACCAGACAAAACCTATTTATCCATGTAATTGATTTCAACACTAAATCTTGAACGCAGGAAGACGGAGTACTCTGATGCATCTGATAATCACGGAAAAACACAATACTGCAAAGCGTATATCTGAAATATTGGCCCCGAAGAAACCAAAGCAGGTGAGGGTTAGCGGGGTTGATACGTACCAGTGGGACGGTACCACTGTGATGGGGCTTAGCGGTCACATTGTTGCTGTGGATTTTCCAAAAGAGTATAATAACTGGCAGAAAGTTGACAGCAGGGAACTGATAAATGCCGAAATAATCACATCTCCCACCCAACGTAAAATTGTGACTGCGCTTCGCAAACTTGGTAAAGAAGCAGACCACGTCACTATTGCTACTGATTTTGACAGGGAAGGAGAACTCATTGGAGTTGAAGCCCTGCGCATTGTAGAGAAGGTCAATAAGAACATACAGGTAGACCGGGTACATTACAGTACCATTACCAAAACAGAAATACTCAAGGCATTTCAAACCCTCAGCCCAGTGGATTTCAACCTGGCTGCAGCAGGTGAGAGCAGGCAGGTCATTGACCTGATATGGGGTGCTGCGCTCACCAGGTACATCTCCACGACCGCAGGCAGGCTTGGCAATCTATTCCTTAGCGTAGGGCGGGTCCAGACTCCAACCCTGGCGCTTTTGGTCGACAAAGAACGTGAACGGTTGGCACATGTATCCCGGCCTTACTGGGAAATAATGGCTACACTGACCAAAGGCATCGAATTCGAGGTCAAACACAAGGCCGGACGTATATGGAATGAAAAAGACGCTAAAGGGATATTCAGTAAACTGGGCGATACTGCCGAGGTAACTAACCTCAAGGCAAAAGAGAGAATTGACCAGCCGCCAGTACCATTCAATACGACCGAATTTATCAGGGCAGCCAGCAATATCGGTTTTACCGCATCCAATGCTATGAGGATAGCAGAGTCCCTGTACATGAACGGTTTCATTTCATATCCCAGGACCGACAATACGGTATATCCGGCAAGTATTGACCTAAGGAAACTTATCGAGAGTTTGGGAAAAGGCGTCTTCAAGCCTTATGTGGAGAATCTGCTAAAGCAAAATGAATTGACACCCAAACGAGGTAAAAAGGAGACCACCGACCATCCCCCTGTCATGCCCGCAACATTTGTTGAGCGTTCCAAACTCAAGGACGATGAATGGAAGATATATGAAATGATTGTGCGGCGCTTCTTTGCCACATTTGCTTCCCCTGCCATTTGGAAGACTATGCAGGCACTGTTCGATATATCGGGAGAGGAGTTCAGGGCCAGGGGCGCAAGTCTGATGGAAGAAGGATGGCGCTGGTATTATCCGTACAATAAACCCGATGATGTGATACTGCCTGACCTCGAAGTGGGGCAAGTGCTTACAGTCGTTGATAAAAAATTGTTGGATAAAGAGACCCAGCCGCCTGGAAGGTATGGACAAGGCAGGCTTATCAAGGTAATGGAAGAGCTGGGACTTGGTACTAAATCCACCCGGCATGAGATTATATCCAAACTCTATAGTAGAGCATACGTGCACGGCAACCCGCTACAGCCTACAAATACTGCCATGGCAGTGATAGGAACTCTGGAGACGTATGCCGATACCATCACCAAACCGGAAATGACTGCTAAACTGGAAATGGAAATGGACCTGATAAGTGAGGGTAACAAGACCGAGGATGAAGTAGTAGATGAGTCCAGGGTGATGTTAAGTGCGGTATTTGATGATCTCAACAAGAACAATGAAAAGATTACCGAAGAGTTGCGCACTGGCATGCGTGAAGATAAGATTATCGGTACGTGCGAGAAGTGCGAGAGTGACCTGATAATCAGGCGTTCAAAGAGGGGGGGTAGGTTCATTGGATGTACCGGTTACCCTGATTGCGACTTCTCACTACCATTGCCCAAGAGTGGGCAGATCATTGTCATTGATAAGATATGTGAACAGCACAATATGAATCATATCAAGATTATCACAAAAGGAAAACGGCCATGGGATTTAGGCTGTTCTTACTGCAATTTTATTGAGTGGCAAAAAAGCCTTAAGGATACTGACGATAAAAAAAAGTAATATGATACAACGCTTTGGCAGTGGAGACCCTGTACGCTTGTTTGTTGCAGGCCTGCACGGTGATGAGTGGGAAACTACATCCACCCTGCTTAAAAATTTGTCTCTGCCCGATTCCGGTACTCTGCTTCTCATGCCAAAAGTTTCTGATAATGAATACCTGAGCACGCTTGACAGGGATTACTACACAACATATGCGCCTCACCTTCTTGAGGCCATTGTGACGTATAAGCCATCCATTTACCTGGAACTACACTGTTATTCAAAGGAGAGTTTTTCGACTCTGGTAGGGGATGGCAGGTTTGAACGGTACGGTGTACCTGCATACATTGAGATCGAGGCAGGGATATTGATGGGTTCGGTTTCACCCCGCGTGAGGACTGATTTTTTCACGCCTGATAATTTGTGCGTATCATTTGAGATGCCAAGGAACCCTTCAGAGCAGTCCCTGAGTGTTATTCGCAATCTGCTGAATGTGGTAAAAGAATGCTGGAGCCGCCAGGGTTTTGTGGCTTATATGTCACAGCACTATCCTGAACAGACTGCAGTGGCTGTCAAGAACTATTTGCAGTTCTACGGGCACCTGTATTAAAGCAATACACGGATTAACACAGTATCAAAATCAAGTTATAGCCCAATAAATATTCATGACCCATGATGTATTGAGCCTTTCCAACTGCATAATCAGATTCTGGCACAGTGCCTGCAAACATATAGAAACTGTTTTTACTTCATATCCCAGTTAAAGACCGGATGACCAGTTTTCAGGATTTTGCCGCCCTTTGCCAGCGTATCGAGGACACATCCAGTTCACTTGAAATGATACAGATGGTGGCAGACTTTTTCCTGATGGTGGATGATGATGAACTTGAGATTGTCTCCAGGTTTATTATGGGCCTGGTATTCCCGGTTTGGAGTCCGATGCAGATGGGCATCGGTCCCAGCTTGCTGTACACATCTGTTTCAAAAGCTTCGGGCCTGTCTGTGAAAGAAGTTATCAACCTTGTACGTGAAACGGGAGATGTTGGTCTGGCAGCGAGGGAAGCACTTACAGCTGCCCGGAAGGCTCAATCTACCTTTGCAGTATTTAATGAGGAAGAGTCGGGCCTGTCAGTACAAGATGTATATAAAAGGCTTATTGACATTGCAAACTCATCAGGCAAGGGTTCTCAGGCCGCCAGGGTCAGGCATTTGCAGTTCTTTTTCAGCGAGGCCACACCCGTTGAAGCTATCTATCTGGCCAGACTTGCCATAGAGGAACTGAGGATCGGGGTTGGTGAGGGAATTGTCCGGGATGCCATCGCTGCGGCGTTCAAAGTGCCAAAGGATGCTGTGGAGCGGGCTTATATGATGACCAATGACCTGGGGCTTATTGCAAGAGAAGTGAAACGTGCCGGTTTGGACGGGGTAACAGGACTGGATATCAAGCTGGACAGACCCATAAAAATGATGCTGGCTCAGGTATCACAGGGAATCGTGCCTGTTACCAATGAAATGGGCACGGTGGCAGTGGAATGGAAATTCGATGGCGCCAGGGTTCAAATACACAAAGATGGGGATATTGTTTCGATTTATTCACGTCGCCTGGAAGATGTGACGGATTCATTGCCGGACATAGTGGATATGGTACGGACGGGGGTAAGTGCCAGGAGTGCTGTGCTTGATGGGGAAGCCGTGGTGCTGGGACAAGACGGCAAACCAGGGGCATTCCAGCAGATACTCAAGCGGTTCAGGCGAAAATATGATGTGGATACTAAGATGGATGAGATACCATTACAGTTATTCCTCTTTGATGTTGTTTATCTAAATGGGGAAAGCCTATTTGATATGACATTGGTTCAACGTCGCCAGAGGTTGGTTGATTGTGTAACTCCATCAGGTGCAATGCAGGTGGCAGAACAGATAGTTACATCTGATGTTCATATCATTGAGAACATATACAAACAGGCCCTGGATGCTGGTCATGAAGGCGTGATGCTGAAAAATCCGGAATCTCTTTATTCTCCGGGCAGGCGCGGCAAGCATTGGCTTAAGGTTAAACCCTTGATGGAGACCCTGGACCTTGCAGTGGTGGGCGGTGAATGGGGTGAGGGACGGCGTGTTAACTTCATTGGCTCGTATCAACTGGCATGCATTGAACCTGATACCGGGGACTTCCTGTCTATTGGCAGGGTGGGAACCGGTATCACAGATGAGATGCTGGAAGAACTCACGGCCCGGTTTAAGGAACTTATTGTGGTTGAAAGTGGCAAGGAACTTGAATTCGTACCGCAGGTAGTGTTTGAAGTGGCATTCGAGGAAATACAGGAGAGCCCCTCCTCTGATTCTGGTTTTGCCTTACGGTTCCCAAGGTTGGTCCGGGTGCGGGATGATAAAAGTGCAGATGAAGCAGATACGCATGAACGTATCGAACAGTTATATGTCAGCCAGAAAGGGCGTAATTATAAGGGTGCATAGTCTTGGTTTTCAAGATATTATTAACACAGTGAACTCATAGAAACTTTTTTTCCACTGACAACATATAAGTAGGATGTAAGTATATGTTATTATTGTTCGCTTATAGACGAACTTGGAGTTAAAGTTATACAGGGGCCTTTTTTAACACCATATCCCCCACCCCCATCCCATAAAGCCCCTGTATAACAACTCTTGCACAAAATACATTGGGTATGTCCATCTTTTAAGATTTATTTTTGGATTGTTCGCGACGAAACTAAATAGTCAACTTCGTGAACTCATTTAACATTTATTTAGTATGACAATATTTAAATACAAAGTAGCAGTATGTTTGCAAGTTCGTTTTCGAATGAACTAAAAGAAGCAGGCATTTGAATTTTTTTTCAATCTATACTCCCACCCCTTAGATTATGTCTGCTTCTTTACAATTACTTTGGAAGAATGCATTGAATAATGTATTTATAATTTTTGGGTTGCGGCAGGAGCTTTATTAACCAGTCCGAAAAAGTATCGATGTATCCTGAAGTCTTCAGTCAGTTCCGGATGAAATGCAAGGGCAATGACATTACCCTGTTTTGCTGCGACTATATATTTATCAAAACTGGACAGTACCTCGATTCCGGGTTTAACACCGGTAATTACGGGGGCCCGAATGAATATTGCATTATATGGTGTTTTCAGTATGGATACATCCAGCAGGACTTCGAAAGATTCCCGCTGACCTCCAAAAGCGTTGCGGTCTACGCTAATGTCCATGAGTCCCAGAAGATGCTGCCCGGTTCGCTTGGCTTGGTCGCCACCGTCCTTTGCCAGCAGGACCAGGCCGGCACAAGTGCCCATAATAGGTTTGCCTGCGGCGGCGGCTTTTTTGATCTCCAAATCGATACCCTCGCGGGCCATGAGCCGTCCCAGTGTGGTGCTCTCACCACCGGGCAGGATGATGGCGTCACATGTTGGTATGGTGCCGCTGTGCCGCACCGGGAGCACTTCACCCGGCAACCCCATTTCTTTAAGGGCTCCTTCTGCTGCTGATATGTGTTCCTCCACATTTCCCTGGATGGCAATTACTGCAATTTTCATGGTATCTTTCTGGTAAGCTTTATTTTTCACGAAGACCTATTCAGAATCTGCTTCCATAAATACTTTAACTTAATGAAGGGCTATCAAAATTGTAATCTTCAATGTGAGATAACTGTATATGTTATAAAATCAGAGGACTGACTGATAGTCAGTCAGTAAACCAGGGGGAAAAATATACACTACAAGGTTAGATTTGCCTGTTATCAAGAAAATGCTCACCTCGTTTGCATTTTCTAGGCTTGCAGGAAGATTTCTTTGACACTATAAATCCTGAGATGGCAACATTGTCCATCATGGGCACAACTTTTGTAATCTCCCACTGGATGTATAATAAAGAGGATCGTGCTGGCAGTACAAAAAAAATCATGGCCGCCATATTCGATCTTATTGAAAGGATACTTGGGGCAGAATCTGGGATATTCATTGAATATGCTATGAAGGTGGAGGGAGCAAAAGCGAACGTACCATACATTGTGCAAGCATTGCATTTACACTAATAAAAAACTTATACGATTATGTATATAGTAAAGAACTGAAACTGAGGTGATTAATTGTCAGGACGAACGGTTGTTTTTTTAATATCTGTATTGCTGTTAATTTCAGTCCAATCAGTCAATGCTGAAAAAATCAATATCGTTGATGTTTATTCAGATATTGATTCAACTGATATCACAATCCACTCTGGTGAACAATATACGGACATAACCCTGAAGTCAGAGTTGATATTCGATGGAAAAGTACTGGAATCAAAACAATTCTATATCGATAAAATGTCATCTGATACTGATGTGACAAAGATAGCATTCTGGAACATCCCAAATCCAAAAGAAGGTTTTTACCGTACCAGAATGACCCTGTCAATGGGTGGTTCCCTGCTTGAGACAGAATATTACAATTTCTCATATGGCTGGAGGGCCCTTCCCGGAATCTTCATTAAGGACATCGTACCTGATTCCAGCGGAATCAGTGTCATTCTGGCACCGTACTATACACCGACCGGTTCAAAACCTGTGCTGGCTGACGTAGAATATATGCTTGTGGACGGCGATACAGTCATCTACCGCACCACGGGCAATCGGGTCACAGTGGTGCAGGCCACACCCCTGTCAAAAGACTGGAACGTGTTACTTGAGAATAACCATGATTACTCCACAAGGGTAAAGGTCAGGATATCATCACCAAAGGATGCGGTTATAGCCCTGTCAGAAGATTTCACGGCTATCGATGATGCACGTATTACCGAACTGTACCGGGATGAGACCGGGGCAAGCGCAACGGTGCTGGGTCATTCGCAGGTCCCCTTCGACGGCTATATTATGTATACCGTTACCATGAACGACACTGTCATTGAAGAGGTCAGGGAGAAGTCTCCCATATTGACTACCGGTGATGATGAGACCATCGAGATCATATGGAGCAGCAAACTTGATGCTGGCATATACGGGCTTTCCGTTAAAGTGATGGGTAACGATGGTGATGTATTGGATCGGTGGGATACGGTCATTGAGTCTGATTATGACAGTTCTGCTGATGCAACCCCTGTTCCTACCCCCACAGAGACGCCTGGATTTAGTGTAATTCCGGCAATCTTCGCACTGGTATCATTAATTTTATTATCCTGGTGGATGGACCATCGCAACGGGTGATACCGGGTGTATGAACTGTTCATTGCTATAAGGCATCTGACCTCGCGCCGCAGAC
>JAGLRT010000100.1 GCA_023136155.1 Methanosarcinales archaeon | reverse complement strand
ACCTTGAAATCGGCAATTACCGGAGCGAACCGGGCCAGATCACTTATGATGTCCACACCTGCCGCCAGTACCAGTGGGTACCCCACTTTCACCGCATCCAGATACGGTGCCGTTTTTTCTGTTATGGCCATGGCAGCATCCCTGTCTGTAACATCCATTGCAAGTATCAGTCGTGTATCTTTTTTCATTTAGTACCCCCCTCCTTCTCCTCCAAGCCGACTCATGGAAGCAGCCACCATAATGGGCAGCGTAATAGTGGCATCACCGTACACTGTCATGGCCTTTGCATCCTCGGCCACCTTGCCCCAGGACTGCGCCTCATCCAGGGTGGCACCGCTAAGTCCACCTGAATCCGGCCGGTCAGTAGTCAACTGGATGGCATAATCAAAATCCTTTGGAGTAATCAGCATGCTCTGAAGGATATAATTTTTGGGCACACCGCCGCCTATCAACAATGCACCGGCCCGCTTTGCATCATAGCATATATCCATGAACTCCCGCATATCTGCAAAGGCGTCCACTACCAGTTTTCCGGTTTGCTTGAATAGCCAGGCCTGCAGGCCCACAATGGAATCCTGCACAGCCGGGCAGTAGATTGGAATTTCGGCGTCGTAGGCGCATTTTAATATGGAATCCTTATCCTCGAGTTTGCTCCCTATGTGGGTAAACAATTCCCTGATAGAGATAGTCTGGCCTTCCAGCTGTGAATATGCTGACTGCAGGAACTCTTCCACATTTGTGAAATGTTCCTCTGGCAGGAACACGTCATATATCCTGTTTACCTGGTCGTGTTTCAACTGGATATCGTCCACCAGTTCGGATCCCTTAAAGTGGTGCAGTCCCAGGCTTTCGATAATGTCATGAACCATGTTGGCGCCAGTGGTTACCAGCACATCGATATGGCCGTCCCTGATTAAACTGCTGACGATATTGCGCATACCTGCGGGTACCATGGCACCTGCAAGGCCGAAGAATTTAGTGCATTCAATGTCCCCTAGCATGGCTGTGTGTATATCAACTGCTTCAGCCAACCTGCCAGCGCCAAAAGCACAACCGTTCAACTGGTTGACAAGTTCGTCCACAGACATGCCAGGCGTTATATGTGCGTGATCAATGGGTTGTTCAAGCCTGTTGTGGTGGTTTGTGTGGTTGAGTTTATCGTTATGTTTCACAATTACTTAAAAAATGTATTTTATTATAAGCTTGTCGCAGGCTAATTTATACATTTTTTTCATGATAGATAAAGTATAATTTTCCACTCAAATTTCGTTTAACTATAAAATTGGGCTAATTAGTCTGGTACTTCATTCATTCATTCGATTTTTTAAATCCGGAATATTCACCATTACCATAGTTTCCCCTAAATCGTACATTATTTATAATTTCCATAACACTTACATATTGTTTTCAATTTATATCCAACCCAAGATGGATGTTTATCAGTATGACCAAAAAAAATGACGAACCCTTACACATTTTCTCAAGCTGGTGCAAGCAGTGTGGCATCTGCATAGCCATTTGTCCCAAGAAAGTACTTGAAAAAGGCAATGACGGCTATCCTTATGCAGCCAGGCCCGAGGATTGCATCCTGTGTGGAATGTGTGATGCCCACTGTCCGGATTACGCTATAACTTTACAGGCGAAACATGAAGTGAAAGAGGAGGGAGAGCATGAATAAGCGAAATGAGGTATTATTGCAGGGTAATGAAGCGTGTGCCATGGGCGCACTGGCAGCAGGCATGCGGTTCTTTGCAGGATACCCTATTACCCCCAGTACAGAGATAGCCGAATTCCTGGCAGCTGAACTACCCAAATTAAACGGGACCTTCATCCAGATGGAAGACGAGATCTCCAGCATGGGTGCCATCATCGGTGCTTCACTTGCAGGCACCAAATCAATGACAGCCACCAGCGGCCCGGGATTTTCATTAATGCAGGAAAACATTGGTTTTGCATCAATGGCAGAAGTTCCCTGCGTGGTGGTCAATGTAATGAGGGGGGGGCCCAGTACCGGAATGCCCACCCGGCCCAGCCAGGGTGATGTCATGCAGAGCCGTTGGGGTACCCACGGGGACCACCCGGCCATTGTGCTGTGCCCCAAGTCTGTACTGGAATGCTATACTCTGACGGTCCGTGCCTTCAACCTTGCAGAGAAATACCGGACCCCGGTCATTGTTCTTATGGATGGTATAGTAGGGCATATGTGGGAGAACATCGAGATTCCCCACACTCATGAAGTTATAGACCGGGCAAAACCCACAGTTCCTCCTGAATGGTATCATCCATATGAGAAACTGCCTGCTGGAAATATTACCCCCCTGGCCCCCTTTGGTCAGGGATATCGTTACCATGTAACCGGTATGGTACATGACAGGTCTGGCTTTCCTACCCTGGACCACGGTGAGGTTGAACTATGTCTGAAAAGTATCACTAACAAGATCAAGAATAACCTGCACGACATCATAAATATCGAAGAGTATCTTTTAAAAGATGCGGATATCTGCGTTGTAGCTTATGGAAGTGTGGCCCGGTCGGCCCGGTCGGCAGTAAATATAGCACGAAAAGAAGGTATTAAGGCCGGGATGCTAAGACCGATTACTCTTTGGCCTTTTCCCAGATTTCATCTTGAAGGTATTGCCAATAGAGTGAAAACGTTCGTGGTACCTGAAATGAACTTGGGACAGGTCTATGGAGAAGTACTAAAGTCCGGTCCCAAAAAAGCGGTACGGGTCACCAGGATTGACGGTGAACTGATAACCCCGGACCAAATTGTCTCGAAAATACAGGAAGTGTCATCATGATGCGCACAACTGAGGCTATTTACAAATATCTCCGTCCGGATAAGAAATTCCCGCATGTATGGTGCCCTGGCTGCGGTATCGGTATTGTTATGGGCGCTTTGGTAAGGGCTATTGAGAACACTGAGCTTACCAAGGACGAGATAGTATTGGTCAGCGGAATAGGCTGTTCTGGCAGGATAAGCACATATCTGGACTTCAATACCCTGCATACAACACACGGTCGGGCCCTGACATTTGCTACTGGTATCAAACTGGCAAATCCGGAACTGACAGTAATAACTGTCATGGGTGACGGGGATGCCACAGCCATTGGCGGCAACCACCTGATACATGCCTGCAGGCGCAACATTGACATTAATTCCATTATCATCAACAACAATATCTATGGTATGACAGGGGGACAATATTCTCCCACCACTCCAATGGAACGCAAAGCCAGTACAGCGAAGTATGGCAGTATCGAAAAACCATTTGATATATGTAAACTGGTAGAGTCCTGCGGTGCCACATTTGTAGCCAGGGGTACCTCATTCCATGCAAAGATGCTGGATGCTATCATGCTGAGGGCTCTCAATCATAAGGGTTTTAGCGTTGTGGAGGCCATGTCACAGTGCCCAGTCCAGTATGGTAGACGGAACAAACTGGGGACACCAATGGATATGATGCAATGGTTCAAAGATAATTCAGTATCCAGCCCTGTATTTGATAAAATTCCACCTGATGAAGTGGATGAGCAATTCCCTGTGGGTGTGCTGGTTAACAAGGAAGATAGGGAATACATAGACCGATACAGGGATATTGTTAAAAAAGCGGGAGGTGAAGTCCATTGAAGCGGTACCATATCTGCCTTTCCGGTTCGGGCGGCCAGGGTCTCATATTGGGCGGCGTGTTGCTTGCACATGCTGCTGTCATTGATGGTAAGTATATTACCATGACCAGCAATTATGGGCCCGAGGCAAGGGGCGGTGCCAGCAGGTCAAGTTTGGTGATAAGTGACAAACCCATAGATTATCCCATGCCGCACAAGCTAGATTTATTGTTGACACTGAACCAGGAATCCTGTAATTGTTATATACCCCATTTGAAAGAGGACGGTATATTACTGGTGGATTCAACCATGGTCAAACACCCGCCTCCTATCAGGCATTACAGTGTGCCTTTCACAAGTTTGGCAGCACAGGCCGGTGCAGCACTTGCTGCTAACGTGACAGCTCTGGGCACTATCATAGGTCTAACTCGTATAGTTAAACCTGTATCCCTTGAGATCGCTCTTCGTGCCCGTATCAAGGAGGAGATGCTTCCGTTGAATGAAAAGTTGTTAAAGTTGGGACTTAAGGATGGCAGGAAACTTAAGAACCACAGCAGTGAGTATTACACCTACTGATATCATCATTATTATTAGTATTATTAATATTCCACGTTATATACATCTACAGATATAATATTGTGTGTATGTGTATTATCTATGTGGGCTCACCTTCCGTTTTAACAAAAGGACTTCACGATCTAGGTGGATGTTTTCTATCGGCTTATAGAACAAGCCGTATCAACAGGCCATAATCCACACAAATCTATGGTTGGTGGGGATAAGTGATAATAGAACGGGAGTTGAGTGGATACCCCCTTTTAATATAATTATCATTAAACGGTACAAGTAACAACTGCCAACCAGGCTTACTCAGTCAAATATGCCTATGCTCCGGCACTATAGTTCAAACCGCACTCATCGCATCGATAGGTTATTATCTTCATACCCCTGGGACTGGTTTCTATAATAGTATTCATCCAACTTCCGCATGTTGGGCATTTCTGGTCCATGAGTGTGTGGTTTCGTTTTTCCTCTTTCATAATTTTCGTCCTAATTGTTTATGTGCCCGGGCCAGGTGTCCGGCGGACTGGGCACCTATGAGTGAAATCTCACCTGCAAGTACTGCCACTCCAATAATTTCAGCAAATTTTTTTGCATTAACGCCAGGTGGCTCACCTGCACCGGCTACGCCCAGAATCCGGAGGCACTCCTGCTGGGTAGCGATACCAGTACCGCCGCCTACCGTCCCCACCTGCACAGCAGGCATGGTGACGCAGCAGTGCAGGTCACCTTCATGTGTCAGTTCCATGGTAGTGATAGTGCTACTACCTTCAACCACATGAGCTGCATCCTGGCCGCAGGCCAGGTAAAGGGCGGCTACGATATTGGCCGCATGGGCGTTGTACCCCATACTTCCGGCACGGGCTGAACCCAGCAAATTCTTTTTGTAATTGACCTCTGCTATGGACTGAGCCGTGGTCTTGAGTTTACCAACTACCAGATCTTCGGGTATGACCACTTCAGCCACAACGGTCTTGCCCCTGCCTAGTATGTTATTGATGGCTGATGGTTTCTTGTCAGTGCACATGTTCCCGGAGAGGGATACCAGTTCAATTCCGAACTGCTCGGTTATGTAATTTGAAACTGCTTCTGATGCAATGGTTGCCATGTTCATACCCATAGCATCTTTAGTATCAAACATGAGCCTGAGATGAACATCGGTCCCCACCACAAAAGGCGTTGCATCTATCAGTTCCCCGAACCGGGTGGTTTCGGCAGCTTTAGCCTTCATGGCCTTAAAGTTATCAGCTAACCAGTCCACGAACTCCCTGGCATGTACCACGTCCCGAGCAGAGAATACAGGCGCCCGGGTCATGCCGTCCTTGAATATCCGCACAGTGGCACCACCACATGCCGAAATTACCGAGCAGCCCCGGTTGGTGCTGGCAACCAAGGCGCCTTCAGTAGTAGCCAGGGGGAGATAGAAATTCCCTGATGCATATTCACCCTGAATGGTCACAGGGCCTGCAATGCCTAAAGGAATCTGGATAGCTCCTATCATGTTTTCAATATTGCGCCCCACAACTTCTGCAGCGTCAATGAAAAAGCTGCCTAAACTTTTGGTATCGGTACCTGTCATCCTGGCAATAGCTTCTCTCCGTACAGCCACGCCTTCCACAGGACCGACTTTCTGGTCAATGGTATGAAGTTTGAGCTGGCCCGATGCTACTTTTTCTACAATCTCCTCTTTTGAGAAGCTATTGTCCTTGCTCATAGATTAATGTAGTATTGTAACATATTTAACTATGGTGAAAAATAAAACTAAAGCTGTGCAGGCAATTGCCAGATCATGGGACAAAACGTTGCATTCAGGTTTGATTGACCAAATTTATAAATGCTTGGGCAGACAATAGGTAGGAAAAAAGAATGAAAATAATGTACTATTATATTACTACCGACATACATATATTGTGAAATATATAAGTAAGGAGAATACTGTGACGACTACTGAAAATGAAATTAATGCTGTGGATAACACTGTCATCGAAACCGATGACTTGCTCGGCGGTTTAAACATACAAACCACTTCTGAAGTGGAAGTACCTGAAGACCTGATAGACCAGGTGATTGGTCAGGAACATGCTGTTGAGGTGGTAAAGAAAGCCGCTAATCAGCGCAGGCACGTGATGATGCTTGGCACGCCGGGAACAGGTAAGTCTATGCTGGCAAAGGCCATGGCCGCACTCTTACCCAAGGAAGAATTGCAGGATGTGTTGGTCTATAATAATCCTGAAGATAACAACACTCCCAAGATAAGGGTAGTGCCTTCAGGTAAGGGTAAAGAAATAGTGGATGCCCATAAACTGGAAGCAAGAAAGCGGATGCAGGCCCGTAATATGTTCATAATGATATTTGTTTTCGGTATCATCATATATTCATTTTATACCGGTGTGCTGATATGGGGTATCATCGCAGCTATACTTATTTTCATGGTAATGCGCCAGTTCATGCCAAAAGAAGAGACATATATCCCAAAACTACTGGTATCCAATGCCGATAAAGATACTGCATCATATATTGATGCCACCGGTTCACATGCCGGAGCACTGTTGGGTGATGTGCGGCATGACCCGTTCCAGAGCGGAGGCCTGGAAACCCCTGCCCATGACAGGGTGGAAGGCGGTGCCATTCATAAAGCGCATAAAGGTGTGCTGTTCATAGACGAGATCAATACACTGAGGCTGGAATCACAGCAGAACCTGTTGACTGCACTGCAGGAAAAGGAATTCTCTATCACGGGCCAGAGTGAACGCTCCTCAGGTGCGATGGTGAAGACTGACCCTGTACCCTGTGATTTTACTATGGTCACGGCAGGCAATCTGGATGCCTTAAGGGGCATGCATCCTGCCCTACGTTCCAGGATAAAGGGGTACGGCTATGAGGTTTATATGAGTGATGTCATCCCTGATACTGCCGCTAACAGGCAAAAACTTGTCCGGTTCGTTGCACAGGAGATCAAGAGAGATGGAAAGATACCTCATTTTGATAAGAGTGCTGTGGAAGAAATAATCAGGGAAGCCAGGCGGCGCGCTGGAAGGAAAGGTCATCTTACCCTGAAACTCAGGGATCTGGGTGGTCTGGTACGGGTCGCCGGGGATATTGCACACTCTAAAGGGTCAGAAGTGACCTGTGCTGAACATGTACTAAAAGCCAAGAACATTGCCCGTTCGGTAGAGCAGCAACTGGCCGACCAGTACCTTGAGCGACGAAAGGATTACCAGATGTTCGAACGTGAGGGTTCAATGGTAGGCAGGGTAAACGGCCTGGCAGTAATGGGCAGTGATTCAGGTATAGTACTTCCCATAATGGCTGAAGTAACACCATCCCAGTCAAGTTCCGAAGGACGCATCATTGCCACAGGTATGCTCAAAAAGATAGCACGGGAAGCGGTGGATAATGTATCTGCCCTTATCAAGAAGGTCAGCGGCAAGGATACCACGACCATGGACGTACATATCCAGTTCATAGGTACTTACGAGGGTGTGGAAGGCGATAGTGCTTCTATCAGCATAGCCACTGCTGTATTGTCAGCTTTCGAGAATATACCGGTGGATCAGACAGTAGCTATGACCGGTTCGCTTTCAGTAAGGGGCGACGTGCTACCTGTGGGTGGTGTGACCTATAAGATAGAGGCAGCTGCTCAGGCAGGCATCAAGACCATCATCATTCCAAGGTCCAATATGGGCGATGTGATGATTGAGGATGAGTTCAAGGATAAGATAGAGATTGTCCCTGTATCGAACATTTCAGAAGTTTTGGAGAGATCCATGATGGGAATTGAAAAAGAACACCTGATTGAGAAGATAAAGAAGGCTTCCTCGTTCCCAAGGTTCAATCTGACCCTCACAGATAATATTATGGGAACTCCAAGCCTGACACAATAAAAGGTTGGATGCATTTGACAGCGCTACAGGCAGATTTTCATGACATAAGGGTATTGAGGAGCACGGGCCGTTCAATATTTATTGACAACGGGCAGATTGAGCAAATATCGAATCATTTTGTCCACGGTATATCATGCAGGGCGCTGGTCGCTGGTTCATGGGGTTTTGTATCCTCAGACGATACGCAAGATAGTATACCTTCACTTGAGCGAGCAGTGAAACTTGCCAACCAGACCCATGCTAAGTCGCCAAGGAAAGGCAAGGGACTGGCTGATGTCGAGCCACCCCGGTTACATGATATTCCTTTGGCTAAAAAAGACCCGAATGATGTGCACATTGATGAAAAGGTTGAATTGCTGCTTGAGATGCATAAACGGGCAAAGGTGCCTGATGTAACAAGTACCACCGTGCTTTATTCAGAGAGTGAGATCGTTGTGGAATACAGCAACTCTGAGGGTGTAGAAGCTGAGTATAGCCTTGTCCGAACAGGGTTTGCGGTTTCTGCGGTGGCATCCCAAAACGGCATTTTCCAGATGGGTCGGGGGAGCGAGTTTGATGTGTGTGGATATGAACTGTTCGACAAGTACGACGCCCTGGAATTGGCAGAGAAGGCGGGTAATACGGCTGTGGAACTGTTATCTGCAAAGGTACCCAAAGGCGGCAGGATGCCGGTGATACTTGACCAGGAACTGGCAGGTGTTTTCATTCATGAGGCTGTGGGTCATGCTGTGGAGGCTGACCATGTAGTAGAGGGAAATTCTATTCTCTCTGGCAAGGTGGGCAGACAGATAGCTGCGCCTTGCATAACAGTAATGGACGACCCGTCTATGCATGGTTTTGGATATTGTCCTATGGATGATGAAGGAGTTGAATCAGTAGCTACTACTGTGATTGATGACGGTGTGCTTAAGTCGTATTTACATTCAAGGGAAACGGCAATGCTTTTGCCTGATACAGGCCGGCCAGGCCATGCCCGGTCCCAGGGACTGTCACGTCCCATTATCAGGATGAGTAATACTTATATTGAAAACGGAGATTCGGATTTTGATGAAATGCTGACTGAGATGAAGGACGGTGTATACTTGCTTGGCAGCCGGGGAGGTCAGGTGAACCCAGGCGAGGGTGTATTCCAGTTCAATGCCGAGCGCGGGTACATGGTGAAAAATGGTGAACTGACCACACCTCTGCGTGATGTCTCCCTGTCCGGGCAAATCCTGGATATATTACAGAACGTGCAGCTGGCAGCGGGTGATATGAAGATGAATTCGGGCAGGTGTGGTAAAGGCGGGCAGACAGTGCCGGTATGTGACGGGTCGCCACATATCCAGGTGTCCGAGGCATTAGTGGGTGGTAGCGGATGAGCAGCGACATTAATGTCATATTTGATTTGGCAGAGAAAGCATTGCGAATTGCACAGCATGCGGGTGCCGATGATGTGGAAGTATTCGGGCTCACAGGCAGGGGCATTCATGTGGATATTCAGATGGATAAGGTCGACCTGGCAAAGGAAAGTCATACACAGGGTCTTGGCATTAAGGCAGTGTTAAATGGAGCAGTGGGTTTTTCATCCACAAATGACCCTGACAGGCTAAATGATGCTGCCCAGGCGGCAGTAAGTTCGGCACGGGTACGTGACAGTGACCCTGACTGGAATGGACTGCCCGGGATATCGAAATATGCACCGGTTCCGGGTATTCATGACACAAGGGTTGCAGAAATGGATATAGATACCTGCATCGACCTGGCGTTGAGGATGGTGGACGGGGCGGCAACGGTCAATGATGCGGTACCCACAGCGGGCAGTTTCTCATGTTCAGGTTCCAGTTATCTTATACTGAACTCTAACGGCATGGAGATGGTTGAGCATACCAGCAGGATTGACGGTATGCTGGATTGCCGGGCTGGAGAGGACAGTGATATGTCCACTGCATACGAGTTTGATATTTCTCGAAATCTTGATATTGATTTTTATAATATAGGTAAAGAGGCTGCCAGGCAGGCGGTGGCGTCAGTGGGTGGTGTGAAAGTGGATAGCGGTGAGACCGATATTTTGCTAAAACCCGCTGCTATTGCAGATTTGCTTGAAAGTACACTTCTGCCGTCATTGAGTGCCGAGAATGTCCAGAAAGGGCGCTCAGCCCTGACAGGCAAACTTGGTAGTAAGATAGGCACTGAAGGGTTGAATATCATTGATGACGGCTTACTGGAAGGCGGTATTGGTTCTGCCCGGTCTGATGATGAGGGCACCCCATCCCGCATCAATCATATCATCAAGGATGGTATGCTGGGTACATACCTGTACGATACTTATACGGCGGGCAAGGACGGTGTGGACTCGACTGCCAGCGCAGTGAGGAATAACTATGCCCAGACCACGACTATTGATGTGCGAAACTTGCTGATACAATACCCTGCCAGCGACATAGTAGCCGATACGCGCCGTGGTATGCTGGTGGGTTCAGTGATAGGTGCCCATACAGCCAATCCCATCTCTGGTGATTTCAGCGTGGAGGCGCGCAATTCATTTGTTGTGGAAAACGGCGAAATAAAAAGGCCGATCAAGTCCATGATGGTATCAGGCAATATGTTCCAGCTGCTGCAAAATATCACGGGTGCAGGACACGATGTAAGGTGTTTAGGTAATATTGTCACACCTACGGTTAAGGTATCAGGTCTTACTGTTGTGGGATGAAGAATTCCACTGTAAAATATAAACAATGGGAACAGGAAATAAAAAAAGAAAAAAAGAGTTACATTCCCATGTAACTCTCAGGTCCAGGCATTGCGGGCATTCCCGCCGGGCTCTCTTCTGGAATATCAGTGACAAGAGCTTCAGTTGTGAGCATCAAACCTGCTATGCTTGCAGCATTTTGCAATGCGCTGCGTACTACTTTTGCGGGGTCGATGATACCGGCTTCAACCATGTCCCTGTATGAGTCGGTCTTTGCGTCAAAACCCATATTGGGATTGGATTCACTTTTCAACTTCTCAACAATGACTGCTCCTTCATTACCGGCATTGGTGGCAATCTGCTTAACAGGCTCTTCCAGTGCAATCTTTACAATGTCCACCCCTATCATCTGGTCGCCTTCCAGGGTTAGTTTATCCAATTCGGCTGCTGCCCTGAGTAGAGCGATACCGCCGCCGGGTACTACTCCCTCTTCAATAGCTGCCTTGGTGGCGTTCAATGCATCGTCCAGGCGCATCTTCTTTTCCTTGAGTTCGGTCTCGGTAGCGGCACCCACATTAATAACTGCCACTCCACCTGCCAGTTTACCTAGTCGCTTCTTGAGTTCTTTCAACTTGTACTCTGAATCTTCAAGTTTGATGCGTCCTTCGAGAACAGTGACTCTCCTGTCGATTTCTTCTTTTTTACCCTGTCCTTCAATGATGATGGTCTTTTCCTTGTTCACCCTGATCTTGCGGGCATTGCCCAAGTCTTCTATGGTGGTGTTCTCAAGTTTCATGCCTTTCTCTTCACTGATGACATTTGCGCCGGTGAGTGCTGCTATATCTTCCATCATTTCCTTGCGCTCATCACCAAAGCCAGGTGCTTTGACCGCGCATACTTTCAGGCTGCCGCGAATGATGTTCAGGACAGTGGTTGCGAGTGCTTCGCCTTCCACATCTTCGGCTATGATAAACAGGGGTTTGTTTTCCTTGACCACTGCTTCGAGGATGGGCAGGAATTCTTTCATTGAGCCTATCTTCTTGTCGAAAATGAGTATTTTTGGGTCTTCAAGAACGGCTTCCATGCGTTCGGTGTCGGTGGACATGTAGGGAGAGATGTAGCCCTTATCGAACTGCATACCTTCCACTACTTCCAGGGAGGTTTCCATGGATTTTGCTTCTTCAACAGTGATGACACCGGTTGAGCCTACTTCATCCATTGCATCAGCGATGAGGTTGCCAATGACTTCGTCATTATTTGCTGAAATTGTGGCAACCTGTCTGATTTTTTCTTTACCTTTGACCTCTTCACTCTGTGATTTGATGAATTCTACCACATTTTCTGTAGCTTTGTCTATACCCCGTTTGATCTCGATGGGGTTGGCTCCAACTGTTATGTTCTTCATACCTTTGTGTAGGATGGCCTGGGCCAGCAGAGTGGCTGTGGTAGTTCCGTCACCGGCTACGTCCTGGGTCTTGGTGGCGACTTCCTTTGCAAGCTGTGCGCCCATATCCTCCAGTGGATCCTCAAGGTCGATCTCTTTTGCGATGGTTACACCGTCATTAGTTATGACCGGGCTGCCGTAACTTTTTGAAAGCACCACGTATCTGCCTTTTGGTCCAAGTGTAATCTTTACTGTATTGGCAAGATGGTCCACGCCTCTCATGAGGGCATGCCTTGCTTCATCATCAAAAGTTAATTGTTTTGCCATATTGTTCACCTACTCAATTTTTGCGATTATGTCTTTCTGGTCAAGGACGATATACTGCTCTCCATCAATATCCATCTCTTCAAAACTATACCCTGAATAGAGAATAGTATCTCCCTTTTTGATGGGACATTCTTTCTCGTCCATTGATGTGCTTGTTTCTACTACGATACCCTGCTTTTTCTTTTCTTTGGCAGTTTCAGGGATGTATATCCCGCCCGCAGTCTTCTCTTCTTCTTTGACCGGTTGGATCAAAACTCTCTTACCTAGTGGTATTATTTTCATGTCGTTACCCCGTTACAAAGTTAAAAATTGTTTATGTCAGTGAAGCGTCTTAATTGTTTGATGTTCTATAAACACTTTTCGCTTCATTCTAGTTTGGGAGGCTTTATGCAAAGTGATATGTATGAGTGGGAATGGAACTATTCAGGCATTTAAGCCGGGAGAAGACTACATGGGACATGATGCTATCCTCCAGATACGGGCTGACCGGAAGATGACTGATGATGAGACCAGATCAGTACACAATATTATCGGGAAATATTGCAGTGGCGTAGACTATGAGTACCTGGATGTCAAGCGGGGGATTGATGTTTATATCACCAACGTGGCAAGTGCCAGGCATGCGGCTGCCAGGATAATGAAGGTGCTGGGGGGTAGCAAGAAGGAGAGTTCAAAGTATTTGCGGGTACAGGGGGGCAAGGTTTTGTACCAGTTCACGGTAAGGGTGAAGCTGACGGATGATGTTTCGGGGGGGAGGTATGGGTTTTGAGGATTAGATTTTAGAATATAGAATTTACGCTTTTCAAATATATAAATACATACATACTATTATTGTCAGAACTCTTATATATTCCAAATTCAAATTATTGTTTTACAACATGTATAATTA
>JAGLRT010000010.1 GCA_023136155.1 Methanosarcinales archaeon | reverse complement strand
TATAGGTGAATTTTGTCCCAAGGCCTAGATTAAGTATTTATTATATACAACATGAATCCAAATTGAATACCAATGTCAACTGAGAACATCACAACATTAATGGATAGCGGTTATCCGGTGGGTGTCAAATTCACTCAAACCGGCCCTGCATCCCAAACAGACAAACTATTCTGCGAACTTATCCAGCAGGCCCGAAATGGTGAAAACATCTCATTTTCACAGCAGGGCTGTCCTGTTGGAGCCTATGTACTGGGCAGGGACACCACCCCGCCTGATGAATACTATTTCAATTCTGGCAGGTACAGTAACAAAGAGGCAGCCGCACAAGCAGCAGAAGCATTACCCAGACTTGAGGCACAGTATAGTTTAATCCAGCTTTTTCCCCTGACAGAAGACACCACCGATTTTGATGTAATGCTACTATTTCTTTCCCCTGAGAAGGCCACGCGGCTGGTGCAGGCATTCTCCTACCATGACGGGCGGCCCCTGACATTCACTACTGGCGGTACGGCTTCAATCTGCGGGGACTGCACAGCAGCACCTGCGACAAACGGCCGCATATGTGTTTCCCTTGGTTGTAAAGGTTCCCGTAAGCACAGTAAATATGGGGAAGACGAATTAATAGCTGCCATTCCCTTCAATCTCGTCAAAGATATCCACGAAGGACTTCTAGCCATACCAGGTATATTTGATTAAGTAAATCCGTAACCTTTAATTAAATGTACGCCATATTTGTTATGCATCTCATAACTGGTTGGCATCATGGAAAACATATCAGCATTAAAAAAACTGGCACTATTAGGCGGATTTGATGGAATTATAACATTATCTTCCACTGAATTTGCACAATACATATCATCAAGCCCCCAGACAGCCTCAAGACGACTACAAGCCCTTGAACAGGCCGGATACATTACCCGCAAGATAGAATCCTCTGGTCAGAAAGTAATGATTACAAAACAAGGGCGCCAAGCACTTGAAACAGAATATATGGAATACCGCCAGATATTCACCCGTAATTCCACACACATAGAACTTACCGGCAAGGTCATCACCGGTCTGGGTGAAGGACAGTATTATACCAACCTGAAAGGTTACCACGACCAGTTTGTGAAACTGTTGGAATTTGAACCTTATCCAGGTACATTAAACATAAAACTTGAAGGTGAAAGTGTCGGATGCAGGACTATGCTGAATTTAAAGGACAGCATAATCATTGACGGATTTAACAGCAAAAACCGAACTTTCGGTGGAGGGCGCTGTTACCCGATTAAATTAGGAAAAGGGACCAGAGGTGCCATCATGATTCCTGAGCGGACACATTATCCTGAAGATATCATTGAGATAATATCCCCTGAAAACCTCCGAAACAAATTGAAATTGAAAGACGGCAGCAAGATAACCGTCCTGATTGAATAAAATATAATATTACCCATACATTAAGGTGTATATAATGGACAAATCAAATAATATTGTACAACAAGCGGTCGAATCATTGAAAAAAGGCCAGATGATACTTCTTTTTGATTCGGAAGATAGAGAAGGTGAGACTGATTTTGTTATTCCGGCAGCCAGCACCACACCTGAACATATCTACCAGATGCGAAAGGACGGGGGCGGGCTTATCTGCGTTGCTATTCACCCCACTGCAGCCCAGAAACTGGGTCTTCCTTTCTACGCAGATATTCTGCGCCACACAGACATGAACGGTAGTGGTAAAACACTAAGTAAACTGGTTGAAAAACAGGGTGATATCCCCTACGACTCCAAATCTTCATTTTCACTATGGGTAAACCACAGAGACACGTTTACCGGCATACCGGACCGGGACCGGGCACTGACCATAAGCCGCATGGGCATCCTGGTGCAGGATACCATGGATGGTAAAGATGTAGATATTTCAACTGAATTCAGGTCTCCAGGCCATGTTTCTCTGTTGAGGGCTGCCAGTGGTATGGTGAAGGAACGCACAGGACAGACCGAACTATCAGTGATCCTTGCAATTTTAGCCGATATAACTCCCGCCATGGCTATCTGTGAAATGCTTGACGATTCCACTGGCCTTGCATTGACAAAAGCTGATGCACAAAAATATGCTGATGAACATGGTCTTGTATTCGTGGAAGGAAGAGAAGCCATCCAGGCATACAACAATTCATTGAATTAGGATGACTATTACATGCGATATTTGAAAAATTTCAGTTTATGTAATGAAGACTGTCGGAAAAGTGATGAAATTGGAACAATTCGTAACACGTTCATCAATTAAATCGATATGTAACGTCATGCTGTAATTATTCAAAATATTAAAAATCATCGAAATATATGCTTTTCCGACAATCTCTAATGAAGATAGAAATTAACTCTTGTTAAAGTTAATCTGTTTGAGCCGCTGGATGTTATCCAGCATTTGTTTTAATTCATCTAACTTTTCACGCTCAAGCTCATTGATTATGGAATTCATGTCCCGGTCCAGGCGGTATAATTTAAATGGCCTTCCCTTTCCCGGCTTTTTTTCTTCTCTTACTATTATCCACTTAAACCCTTTAAGGTCACGTACAGCCACACTAACCTCAGGTTGTCTCATATCAGAGCCAATCTCTATCTGCCGTGACGTTACTTCTGTCACATTTTTCAGATACGTAAGGGCTTTTGCAACATTTCGTTTTAATCCTAACCCCATTAAGGTTTCAGCAAATTCTTCATCGCTTATATCAAAAACACTAACCGATTGATTTTTCATATACCAAGTCCTCCTTATAATCACATTAAAATAATATAGAATAAATGTTTCTATAATATTTAATTAAATTTTAACGGTGTGAACTGAAATTCGATTGATAGATATTTATTATAAAAAATGTTTATCACAGGCCGTCCCAAAACTCCAAATTTTACGAAATATATTCCTTAGTTTTAAATTTAAACGCTTAATTATGCTTATTTCCCAGGGATTTTTTCATTTGGACAGTCTGATTACAATTCAACAACCAATATTCAATTATTTAAACATCCCTGTAAAAGATACCTCTTCTCATTTACCAGCAATGATACCTTATCTTCCCTTGATTGATGTCCTAAAAGCAGTTTATCGTCTATCTCAATGGTCAAGTCACCGTCATACCAACTTAGTTTTAATTTGTCTAAAACGGTTACAGTCTGTGGATTTTGTACAATATGTCCGGGTAAATGAGGGATGCCGTTTTGCACATCACCTACATGGACGTTAACAATCCGCTCACCCAGTTCAGCAATGAACCCAATAGCATTATCAACATCTACCTGCAGGGCATGTGGGATATCCAGGGTCATCATCAAATCAGGATACATTTCCAGCACCTTTGCCATCTGTGCAGGTTCGTGGCACATACCCTGTACCTTAGGTGTAAGATTCTCCAAAGCCAGGGTGACACCGGCATCATTTGCATATCCGGTAGTAACAGTGAGATAGTTAAATAAGCGGTCCCAATCCTCGGGGGAAGGGGGTCGATGTACCGTCCTGCTACCCGGGTGTACGGTCAGCACAGAGGCATCCAGTTTCCTGGCAAGGTCAATTGCCCACAGGCTTTCCTTAATGGTAACTTCACATACATGCTCATTATACGACGATGCATTCAGATCAAGTATGGGGGCATGCACAGTACAACGGTCAGTTAGAATAGATATTGCATCCCTGAGATGTTTAACCACTCCTTCTTCATGGCGCTTACGCCAGAAATCAGGCGTCTCTGTCCAAAACTCAACATTCTCTATTTCGGCTTCGGCAAGTATTTCGATAATATCCTCAATGGCATAGTCCCACAGGAACAGCGATGAACATGAAATTCTCATTTACATCTCCTTTACCTGCCTCATGTCAACGGCTACGCCCCTGCCAGAGCGTACCATCTCGTCCCCTCCCATCAATGACCTGCCAACACCTATTGCACGCTTGCCCACGATGAGAACCTGATCAGACGGACGAATTGCAAGGTCCGCATCCACTACACCCGGCGCAAGGATGTTCCCGACCGGCACAAAGTCATCGATATGAACCTGGTAGGTTCCCAGTTCAATGAGCCTGAGTCCCCCTTCAAGAGTAGGAGTAAGAGTACCTGTGCTGGGATTAAGCGTTGCAAGCTGGGTACGCTCGTCATATATCTGGTGTTTGGGGAAAGGTGCTTTAATTGTAGCATTGTCAGGCACCAGTAGTTCCCCTGCACCCACGCCAAATTGATAATCTGCAATAGAGCGTAACATGGTCGCAGTAATATCCCTCTGTTTGCGTAGGGGGTACCTTTCTTCATTCACCAAAGCTTTTACAGTATCGCCCAGTTTCTTTAGTGACTGGCTTGATGTGACGTTGCCCTCCCCCTCTGCCGTGTAGATTATATCCAACCCCAAATCACTGGCAACAGACTGACAAATATCCTTGTAAGCCCCGTCCACATGGGCGATAATATAAGTATAACGATTTGTTCTCAGGTAGTCGAGCAAGCATCCGCCTACCCATGAGCGCTCTTCAAGGTCCCAATGCCCTGTCACAGGCGTGTCATAATGGGCGGCTGGATATATCAATTCCAGTTCACGGGGTACAATGCCCAGTGGCGATGTGATAATCATTTCATTCAATGCCCGCCTGTACTTACCCATAGCACGGCTGAAATACTGGTGGCTATTTGATATTGAATATGGTTTACGAGCTGAACAGGGCAAGAGCAAGAGAATGTTATTATTGAGTGACTGGAAGCGTTCCTGAACCCTTAATGCAAACCTTTTGACTTCTATCCTGTCCAGGGATTCGGCAGAATTAGTGTACATGGTATTACGGCGATAGGTGTGAGTGCGCTGTTCCAGATATGAATATTCCTGATCAGTGAGGCGCAGCAGTGCAGTAAGCCATGGGTCGCTGCGACATTTTCCTTCCACATATTCCCGCAATTTTCCGTCCCTGATATGCTTGACTATGACACGTTTCTCTTCCTCTAGCCTGATTTTGTTATGCTGTGCGACAAGGTCGCCCCGTTGGGTTGCATCCATTTCTTTCAATTCTGCTACACTGGTATTACTGCATACATTGCACCCGCACGGTAGTTCAGACATGTCTTTGAGCCTGTATTCGCCACCCGGCATCATGTAAATGTCATCATATGCCTTGATGACAGCCAGGGTATCATCTACCACATCCACACCAACGTAAACAAGCAACCCTAAATTTTCAGGTGTGGCCAGGGCAGGGGTGTACAGGGCAGTATCAGGAGGAGTATGGTTCCTGATATGGATAACGCTCTCCAGCAGTACTCTGGGATTATGCTCCATCTGTTTTGCAGCGCCCAATACATACAGGTCAGCGGGTGATATGTCAGGATATGCCCGGTGTATAATACGGCCCACTGCTCCCTTCCAATCGTTCCATACATACATGGATTCCCGGGCAGATTCCACCATTCTTTTTACTCTTTCTCCCCTGGCATGTAGTGGCATGGATTTGTCGGGTAATATTACCAATGTGCCGTCGTCTACATCAACAGGTGTAAGGGCGCTATGACCCCATGGGCTGCCTGCATATACAATAGGGTAACCTGATGACACTTCCAGTATCATAGGGGTGGAATAGGTCTCCTTTAACAGCAACTTGCCCAAGCGGGCTGCACCGTCTCGTCTTGTTACTTCAAAATATCTGGTCATCTGGATTCAGTTTGTTATTTTTGTTGTTCTTATGCCGCTCTTACATCTTCTTTTGTCGTCCTATTATGGTCGTACCTGAATAATAGATTATGGCAGGTATCTAGGAAAATCTTATTGATATTCAGTTATTATTCTATCCGGATGCCTAATAGTCAACATAAGCTGCCAATGCTTCTACCTAATGTATATTCAATAGAAGATGCAGGGAAAGCCAGACTTGCCACAGTGAACATGGCACCCGGCACCCGGGTATATGGTGAAAAATTGGTAAACAATGACGGTATTGAATACCGGCTTTGGTCGCCACATCGTAGTAAACTGGCTGCCATGATTAAAAAGGGAATGGCCATTCCTGTTGCATCTAATTCCAGAATATTATACCTGGGTGCTGCCTCTGGCACTACTGCCAGCCATTTTTCGGATATAGTGATAAAGGGAATGGTCTTTGCAGTAGAGTTCGCACCATCCGTCATGCGCGACCTTATCGGCGTATGCAGCCAGCGCCGGAACATGGTTCCCATACTTGCTGATGCCACAAGACCCGCATTGTACAGAACTATTACAGGGCAAGTGGACCTGATATACCAGGACGTGGCCCAGCGGGACCAGGCAGGAATAGCCATTGTCAATGCCATGGAGTTTTTAAAACCCGGCGGACATCTCATCATGGTCATAAAGGCCCGTAGTGTGGACAGCACGGCCAATCCTAAACAGGTGTTTAAGCAGGAACTTGAAAAACTAAATAAAGAATTTGAAGTGATTGATAAAAAAGAATTGGAGCCGTTCCATAGAGATCACCTGGCGCTGGTCGCACGAAGGAAAAATCATAAACAACTGGCTTTTGAAGATACGAATTGTTTGTGAAGGGGCTTCATTTAGTTTCCTTTTTTGAGTATGTTCTGCCAGAATACTCCTATTGCCGGAAGGTGATGCCGATAAAAGAGGGACGGATTGATGCAGTGAGTACATGTAAAAATGTCTGATATAATTTATTGAACATTTATCTAACTTAATTCTGTCCAACAGCCGCTCTTCTGGAATCACTTAAGTAGTTTAGGATTTAAATAATATTTTCTATGGCAATGTCTAAGAAGGATATGGGAAGAAGGAGTTCTAAGAAAAAAGCTGAATTGGAAGACCTTGAAAAAATGGCTGCTGCAGGAAGCGGTGATGCAAAAAAGAAACTTGCCAAGGCGAAGAAAAAGATGAAATGATCGTCGAGGATCGTGACGATTTTTTTGATGCGGGGTGGGATTCGAACCCACGGATTCATACGAAACAGGATCCTAAGCCCTGCACCTTTGACCTAGCTGTGCTGTGGGATTCTCAATAGCGATAACGTCAGAGGTGACGATGTGGTTTTAGGATGTAAAACGTATCATTTTCCAATCGCTTTTATTTCTTCGAAGTGACCATCGAGGAGTGATAATTTATTGTGACTTGCAAGTTCTATCGCAGACTGGGTATATCCTGATTTTGAGATGAAAAACAACAGTCTTTTATTCTTACTGAATTCAGACTTATTGGTTTCCTGCACTAGATTATCGATATCCTTGTAGCTGGTTTTTTCATTTCGCCATTTAATCTCATAAATATATACTGTTTCGTCTTTCGTGCCCACCAGATCGAATTCGATGTTATATTTCAGGTACTTTTCAAGCTCGATGTCATACAACTCTTCAAGTTTGTATTTCACTTCATATTCCTTAGCAATTCCAAGCTCTGTAGATGCTTTCTGGTATTTTTCTTCCAAGTTTGCCAAAAGATGTTCTGCCACTTTTTCAGATACAATGTCCGTACTCAGACCAAGGTATTTGTTGTTGACCCAGAATGTAAATAACGGGTCTCGTATGTGATATGTATCATGTTTTCGAAATATAAGGTCTGTGTTTAGCAGGGCCTTGAGATAGTTTGATATTTCACCAGTCGATTTTTTTATGTGCTTTGAGACCTGTGTCCATTAGTCATCGGTTAAGGAGTTTGACTGGCTCAATATGTATTGTTTTCCAAAGAACCAATGATTTTTTATGATTAACCAATTTAGCTTGAATAGAACACAGATGACACGGATTTGACGGATTTTCACATATTTATTTTCGTATCCGCGTGCATCCGTGTCATCAGTGCAATCCGTGTTCTATCACAATATTACTCTTAACCGATGACACATGGACCTGTGTCAGGTTTGCGGGGTTTTGCGATAAAAAAAAGAGGCCTTTTCGCTGTTTAGTATGGGAAGATATGATTTATATATCATTTCAAAGATATTTCTTGACGATGACGTCTTGAAGATTTCGCCATCTGCACACATTTTTATGTTCAATACGTTCCTCTTATGAATTATTTCTTTTGTATCGTGGATATTATATTACCAACATGAAATAGCGAAGAACCAGTTTTATTTAAAAATTTCTGGTGGCAACAGAAAACGATAGATGAAGAGCTTATTTTATAGGATCTTTCAAAGTCAGTTGATGAGGATGAGATTATGCAGAAAATAATTGATTTACCTCAGAAGATAGCTGAAGAATGGGGTGTAAGGAGAAATACGTTTCAAATAGTTAAGAAGAGAATTTAAGAAGATAGGGATATCTAAATTTAGATACGCTGGCAGCTAAAAGGTTAATCAAAGAAATTGTTGAATAAAACCTAAATGTTTTTATAGGTTTTATTACCTCATTAAACATCAGAAAATCAAAAGTGAGAACCTATGTATGAAATCATATCTCAGTACTTAGTTAAAGAATTTGGGTTGTGGGGAGTTCTGTTCGTGATTCTTTTTCCACC
>JAGLRT010000001.1 GCA_023136155.1 Methanosarcinales archaeon | reverse complement strand
ACGTGTGCAGCCCGCTACTGGCCTTAGTATATGGGCCCGCGGAGATTCGAACTCCGGATCCCCGCCGTGTAAAGGCGATGTCATAACCGACTAGACCACAGGCCCATTGTGTACTGCAATATAATAGTATGCAGATGCTATCTTACTTGTAATAAGTGATATATAGAGTTTTTCAGTTATCCTGCAATTCAGGGGCACCATAAAGGTAGGCATAATTGGAATAGATAATGCGTAGCAAATAACAATATTGTTTGCAATCACACGAACAAACTAATCCCAGAATCTCTTGGTACGTACATAATTCCGCTCAGCCTCCAGGATATCCCGGTAGAACCCATCCTCATCCACACGCATCTTACGTATTACCCTGGATGCAGTTTCAGGTCCCAATCCCCTGCTTGCCAGGGCAATAACCGCACTTCTGCCGTGAGACAGCACCAGACTGGCATTGCGGTGCACCCTGCGAGCCCGTTTCAATTCATCGGAAGTTTTTTCTTTTTTGCGTGTCACCTTAATTTCTTCTTCCTCCCATGGTTTCAGGGCAGCTATCATCCTGCTGTTGCACAAAGGACATTCAGACACTTCCGGTACCCGGGATACCTTGGTTCGGGACACCCATTTCTTGCAAGTCACACAGAACAGTATCACCCGGTCGTTCATTATCCTGTCTTTTAAAGCTTCGATAATGGAAGCATCTGCTCTTGCCGGAGATACCAGATCCCTGCTACCCATGAAACCTGACGTTCCGATTGGGCTTGCATTTTGGACTATAAGTGCTACTTCCCCGGCTGCGATACGGTTAATTAAATCCATAGTCCTGCCAATATCCAGTTTATCCTGGAAAATCTCCCTGACCGCCTCATCATACATGGGGCTTCCCTCATACACGTCCAGCAGCCGTTGCATACTTATGCGTGAATAGTTAGAATCCACGCCCATGGCACCGAACTTCTTGGCAACCTGTATCATCTTCCATTTAAAGAACGTGGTATGTTTCAGGGACATTTCGATAATGGGTTCAACGTAAGCAGGATCCAGTTCTTGTATGAGTCTGACCACATCCACTGCACCTATGCGCGAGGGCAGGTCAAGTTTTATCCTGTAAGGGTCAATCTCCATAGCAACACTAGTACCCAGCCTTGCTGAAAGCAAGGCGGTGAGTATTCCACCCAGGGTATTGTTCACCTTATGCCCCCCACACACGTTGATAATAACAGACCCCTCTGCATTTTCCACCACAATGCTATCTCTATCCGGTACTGCGTACCCTTCATCCACCTGTTTACGAATCACTTCCAGCACACTAAGAGCCGTATCCTTGTCGGTAGGATAGCTCTCCATACTCTGCCCGACTATTTCATCCTCAGATAGTTTGTCCATTACGTTCTTTCCAATGTAGGACCTGATTCGTGAGACCTCATTTGCAACGTCGTAAGGTACTGGTATCTCCTCACCCACCCAGGACGGTATTTCACCCCCCGGGTCCCGCACCGGCTCTACCTTTATGCGCCTGCTCTCGTCCAGTATTTCCATCACCCTCCACATCTCACCCCTGGCAATGAAGACAGCCCCCGGTCTTATGAAATTTACAATGAATATTTCATCCAGCACGCCCACTGGCCTGCCGCTCACCATATCCAGCACGTCATATTTCTTTTCATCAGGTATCATGGAGAGGTTGGCATAATAGTACTGCCAGCTTTTACGACGTCTCCCCAGCTTGTTAACATCTTTTTCATACCAGACCAACCTGGTATCACCTACCTGCTGCAATATCCGGTCAATTTCTTCATGGCTTATATTACGGAATGGATAGGCCCTTGTTACAATATCATGTATTCGCCCACTGTCCAGTTCACCGAAGTCGAGTACCATACCGGCAATCTGGTTCGCCAGTGTGTCAGACGACCCTTCATGGATAAGCGTCTCCTCTATAAACCCCTCATGTACCCTTTGGATAATGGCCCATGTTTCAAGCACATCATCAGGATTGGTGGCAATGATGGTTCCTTTTGAGGTCTCATGTATTCGGTGTCCTGCACGCCCCACTCTTTGTATAAGCCTAGACACTTCTCTCGGTGAATTATACTGCACCACATGGTCCACGTCCCCTATATCGATGCCCAATTCCATTGAACTGGTGCAGATAAGTCCCCTCAGGTCGCCTGCCTTGAACATATCTTCCACCTCAATCCTGGCCTCTTTTGACAGGGAACCGTGGTGCACACCAATTGACTTTTCCAGCATCCTGAACCTGGAACCCAGAGCTTCGGCAGCCTCTCTGGTATTCACGAATATCAACGTGGATTTGTGTGAATCCACGATGTCGCCAATGACCCGCAGATGCGATGCCATTTCTGGATTGCACACCAGCCCTCGGCCGCTGGAGCGATCATCGGAAGTGACCTGGGGCGTAATCACATTGAATTCCAGATCCTTATATATTGAGACTTCCACGATATCCACTTCCCTGTTCGAGCCAGCAAGGAATCGTGCTACTGTGACCGGACTGCCAACAGTAGCCGACAGTCCAATCCTCTGGAACTCCCCAGCCACTTCCACCAGCCGTTCAAGACCAATTGACAACTGGGCGCCCCGCTTGCTGGCTGCCAGTTCATGCACCTCGTCTACGACGACGTGCCGCACAGATTCCAGGTTCTTGCGCAGCCGGCTGCCAGTCAGCATTATCTGCAAGGTCTCCGGGGTGGTGATAAGCATGTCGGGAGGATGAGTGCTCTGTTTCTGGCGCTGGTATTTTGAGGTGTCCCCGTGGCGCACCTGGACATCGATGTTCATTTCCCCACCCATACGCTCCAACCGAAAGAGCATGTCCCGGTTCAGTGCCCGAAGCGGAGTAATATATAGTGCTGATATGCCGTTGCGCTCTTCGTCCGGGCGGTTCAGTATATGGTGGAACACGGGCAGCATTGCACTTTCGGTCTTACCACTGCCAGTGGGAGCAATGAGCAAAAGGTTCTGGTTTTTGAGCAGTTTGGGGATGGTGCGTACCTGTGGCTCGGTGGGTTTGGTAAAACCCATTTTTAAAAGAATCGCCTGTATGTCGGGGTGCAGTTTATTGAAAATATCTGACATGTCTTTAGAAACTCATGTTTCTTATTGTTTTGACTTTAAGTATTTTATAACATGTGTAGATGTCAGACATAATTTATCAAAATACAGATAAAACCGTTGAGAATTTCTTCAGTAAAAGAAATTGAAGGGTAATCAATCAAAAGTATGTAAGTGAAGTTGGGACGGGAGAATGTTGACTGCTCTGGTAATTAATATAATAGGTGCCATAATATACAATATACAATATACAACGAAGCATATAACATACAAGGCAATATAATAAAATATATATTATAATATAATGTGACACATTATTATAGATCACATTATATAATTTTCGTGATAATACTCACCATGATATTATTCAAAATACTGTTATCTCGGGTAAGAAACAATTTTTAATAAAATAAGGCTCTTCCTATGTTTCCAGTTGGCAGTCTAATTTTTACAGTTTGTTGAAATTTTCAAATTTAAAAAACGATGACAGGTGTAACATTCTATAAAATCCTACACATACACTAAATTTAATCAATTGGTTCTCTTGATGGCGAATTCAATAGCTAAACAATTATGCACAGTTTACTTTTGAGCTACCAACTTGAAACGCAGGAAGAGCCTAAAATAAATACTCATAAATACTTTTTACACAAGAATACCTACATGAACTCTTTAAGATTCGGAACGGCAGGCACACCAATAAGTTCCTCATCAAGGGACAGCATTTCCGGGGTGGAACGGATACGTGAGTTAGGACTACAATGCATGGAGGTTGAATTTGTCAGGGGTGTGAGGATGGGAGCCGAGACTGCCGAAAAGGTAGGTAACGTTGCCGCCAAAAATGATGTTGCGCTCAGCGTACATGCACCATATTACATTAATCTCAATTCAAGGGAAATTGATAAAGTAGACGCCAGCCGTAAGCGTATCCTTGATTCAGCACATATAAGTGCCATATTTGGTGCCAGGGGTGTAGTGTTCCATCCGGCTTTTTATCATGATGACCCTTCTGAAAAGGTATTTGGCATTGTAAAAACCCACCTGCTTGAGATAGCTGCCCAGCTTGAAGATGAGGGTTTTAATATACTGCTGCGCCCGGAGACTACTGGTAAAGGTTCGCAGTTCGGTACACTTATTGAACTACTGGAGATGAGTGCTGAGCTTGAGGGTGTGATGCCTTGCTATGATTTCTCGCACATGCACGCGCGGGAGGGGGCACAAAACTCGTATGATGAGTTTTGTGGGATACTTGGTAAGATAGAGGATTATCTGGGCAGGGAAGGGCTGGATAATATGCATATCCATGTGTCAGGTATTGAATACGGTTCAAAGGGTGAAAAGAAACATCTGATACTTGAAGAGTCAGATATGGATTATCGTGGGCTTATCAGTGCGTGGAAGGAGTATAGTATCAGGGGCACTATGATATGCGAGAGTCCCAACCTCGAAGGGGATGCATTGCTGTTGCAGGAAGTGTACCGAGAGTTGTAGCTTGTATATGGCATTTATGATATACCTTTCAGAATTTTGTCATCAATGTGCTCATAGCATGATTGCATCATTGGATTTTCAATAATTGGAAAGGCTCACCACATCATTTACACTTTTTCAAGTGCTCAATAGGCTAACCCCTCTAATACAAACAGCCAGTGCTGTCATTCCCCTTTTCATTGCGGTTTATTCAAGTAGTATCTCTACTCTGCACTTGAACATGCTGATCTTGTTATCTTCAACTCCCACGTCAAAACTTTTCACATTCACTTGCGTAATGTTACCCTTTGACTTGAATATTGGGAGTTCTGATGCATCTTCTACCGCGTTCTTTATTGCAGCCTCCCAGCTTTCCGGGGACGAACCAATTGTCTCGATTATTTTTACTACCATCTTATTTTCCTCCTATGTCTTGTCATCAACTTTTCTCATAATTACAGAACCGTCACGCATGTGCACTTTTGCATATTCCCCTCTTTTAGAACCAACTTCGTACTTGTTGTACAGCATGGCCTCCAAACGCCCCGCATCCAGTACCCTGCGCAGCATTTTACTGTTCTCACCGTTCTTTTTACCAGCTGCGGCAGGGGGGCTTAACGTTAACTTTTTCTTGGAATATATCGCGCCTCCAATCATATTGGCACCCACATATCCTTTAGCATCATTGATAACAAGGTTGCCCGACTTCATGTATGCGCCTGCAAACTCATCCACTTTACAGCTAACCACCACCGTACCCCCGTTCAGCCTGGAACCAGTGTTCATACCGGCACTGCATTTTACATACACAGTACCACGACGCATAAGCAATCCGGTGCCGTTGTAGGCATCACCTTCCACGACCACCGTACCCCTGCAATCCATACGTGCGCCGATGGTACCACGTAGGATTCCGTCGTTGAGGGTCAGGATATTCTCATCCTCATTGAAATAATTAGACACCGGGGTATCTTCACCAGGTCCGTTGCACATAATATCAGTAATAGAGCGGAATTTCCTAAAGCCTTCCTTATCAGAAGCCACCTCAATAATGTTACCCTGCGGCTCCTTCAGGGTCCCGCTGACGTACAGAGTACCGGCAACCATACCCATGCCAGCTTCGGCACCTACATTCCCATTAACGAATACCCGGCCCGCAAGTTCCGGATTCCCTGTGCCACCAAGGTGTTTCAGGTCCGCACCCATGCTGAAGGCCAGGCGCTCACCCACATCGCCCTTAATATGGACATCGGCACCATTTTTCAGGCCATCAACCAGATCCAGGTATGTGTATGACCCTTCGGTCTGGTCCGGTATCTGCGATTCCGGGTCGAGTTTCTGGTTCAGGTAGTGGAAATTGAACGTATAATCGCACAGGTTATCCACGGAGGTTGTGAGTACAAGGCTGATTTCTTCCATATCGATTCAACCGTGTATCAACATAGGCAGGCAGCGCGTGCACACCCATTCGCTCTTCATTTCATGGCGCAGGGGCAGCAGGTAGACTTCATCCTCTCCTTTGTTGCAGTTGAAGCACCTGATAGATATGTCGGACTTTTTGGGCTGGCTTTCGGCCTTTTCTTCATCGAATTCCAGGGTTTCACGCTCCTCTACGGTGATGGCACCCTCGGGGCAGATACCGATGCAGTATCCCATGCCGTCGCACAATTCTTCTGACATTACCTTTGCCTTGCCATCTATGATCTGAATAGCTCCTTCAGCACACGGTGCAACGCACTTTCCGCACCCGGTGCATTTATCTTCATCTATTGTTACGATTGTTCTTTTTACCATTGTTATCATCTCCTTTAGTGGTGAGTGCCCTCAACCAGTTTCATACCTGCATCTGTTATTGTATTCTTGATAGAATCGATATGCGGACATTCGGGATAATCCTCCATCTGCATGCAGGAACTCAAGTGTACCACATCTACCCCGAATCGTTTCAGGGATTTAATTAAACGATAGACACGCCGTCCTGAACAGCCGCCGCATGTGAAGTAGGCGACTATCTCCGTATTTTTGTCATAATCTTTAAAATAACTCGTCCGCTTGTTGAATGCCATAAAGCAGGCAACTCCGGGGCAGGCTTCTGATACAATGTCGCACCTGATGACCGCGATTTTGGTGGGTTTTTCATCGGCACTTTCTTTGGTAATTGTCTTCACCTCTTTTCGAACATTAGTTTAATGGTATCCACTACAAATAAATTG